>JAGLSB010000061.1 GCA_023135955.1 Bacteroidales bacterium
TTACATCTTTTATAAAAGAAACTACAAAATTACAAGTAATACCAGAAAAGATCTTGAAGATACCCGGGAAGAATTTGATGCTTTCCGAAAAACATCACGGGAAAAACAAGAACAAACTGTTATTAATCACTTTAATGAGATAAAGAAATTGAAAGGCGGGGTGTAGGTGGCGCGTCCCTACAATAACCGCGCACCAACAATATTAGCAATCCAATCACCTACTTCTGATGTCTTATAAGATTTTTCTTCTGAAATATCTTCAGTGACAATATCTTTCTCCAATGATTTATCGACAGCATCCCTAATGGCTTTTGCTTCTTCTCCAAGGTTGAATGATACTTCGAGCATCATTGCAGCGGATAAAATTGTTGCAAGAGGATTTGCAATATCTTTTCCTGTTGCCTGTGGATAAGAACCGTGTATAGGCTCAAAAACTGAAGTATGTATCCCTACCGATGCTGAAGGCAAGAGTCCGAGTGAACCTGTGATTACACTCGCTTCATCAGATAAAATATCTCCAAACATATTTTCAGTTACTATTACATCGAACTTCTTGGGCCACTGAATGATTTGCATTGCGGCATTGTCAACAAACATATAATCGACTTCAATATCTTTATAATCCGGCTCCATCTCCTGCACAGTTTCTCTCCAGAGTCGTGAAGTTGCAAGAATATTAGCTTTATCAACAACTGTAAGTCTTTTATTCCTTTTTCGAGCATATTCAAAACCAAGTTTTACAATACGCACAATTTCATCTTTTGTGTAGACCAGTGTATCAAAGGCTTTAGTTCGATCTTCCGATCTCCCTCTGGGCTCTCCAAAATAAATCCCACCTGTCAACTCTCTTACAACCACAAAATCGGCACCATCTATTAAGTCTTTTCTTAAAGGTGATTTATGAAGCAGTGACTGAAAAGTACTTACTGGTCTAATATTGGCATATAGTCCAAGTTTCTTCCTCATTTCAAGCAGGCCCTGCTCTGGTCTTACTGTCGCATTCGGATCATTATCATATTTAGGGTCACCAATGGCCCCAAATAATACTGCATCTGAATCCATACAAAGCTGATGGGTTTCTTCCGGATATGGATTCCCGGTTTTATCGATTGCAATTGCCCCAACAAGTGCATGTGTATATTCAAATTCGTGATTGAATTTTTTACCAACTGCATTTAATACTTTAATAGCCTGCTCAATTATTTCCGGTCCTATTCCGTCTCCTGATAATACTGCAATTTTAAATTTCATGTTTTAATTTTTCTGATTTTATTTCTCCATAGTCTCAATAAGATTCAACATCCTTATTGTACCTTTTATAGCTGCTACCGTTTGGTCTGAATCCAATCCCCTGGTTTTAAAATACTTACCCTTCAGGTCCCATGTAATTAAGCACTCACAGAGGGCATCCGATTTTCCTCCGGGAGGAATACTGACTACATAATCTTTAATAACAGGGTGCGGTCTTTCCAAGCTATCATAAATACCCCACAATGCTCTTATAAAAGCATTGTATTGTCCATCGCCAGAGGCAGTACCTTCATAATCTTTTCCCTCGATATCAATGCTTAATGTTGCCGTCGACCTTAAGCCTGCAGCAACTGAAAGAGAATAATTTCTAATTTTAATCTTCTCAACTACTTTTTTACTCCTGAGTACATCAGAAATAATATATGGAAGATCTTCCTTTGTTACTACTTCCTTCTTATCGCCCAGCTCAATTACTTTTTGAGTAACGAGCTTCATTTCCTCTTTTGTAAGTTCAATTCCCAGTTCCTCAAGATTTTTATGAATACTTGCCTTCCCCGACATTTTCCCAAGAGCATATTGCCGTTTTCTACCAAATCTTTCAGGTATTAAATCATTGAAATATAAATTATCCTTCTGATCTCCGTCAGCATGGATTCCGCTTGTTTGCGTAAAAACATTTTCACCTATCAAAGGTTTATTTGCCGGAATTCTGATTCCCGAGAACCTCTCAATAATCTTACTAACTGTATATAGCTTTTCCTCATTTACCGACATCTTATATCCAAGATGATCAATTACAATACCAATTACACTTGAAAGAGGAACATTCCCTGCCCTCTCCCCCAGCCCATTCACAGTGGTATGAATACCAGAGATTCCAGCTTGAATTGCAGAATATACATTTGCAGTGGCAAGATCATAATCGTTGTGTGCATGAAAATCAAAGTTCAGATCAGGATATCTATCAACCATATCCTTGCACATCTCAAATGTCTCTTTATGATTTAAGATTCCAAGCGTATCGGGTAGCATAAATCTGTCAATCTTTTCATCTTTCAGATTGTTGAGCATAAAATATACATATTCTCTCGAAGTTCTCATCCCGTTCGACCAGTCTTCAAAATAAATATTTACTCTGAAGCCCATTTTTTCAGCATTCCTTACAACTTCACGGATATCACTAACGTGCTCTTCAGGAGTTTTACGCAACTGTAACTCACAATGCTTCAAAGATCCTTTTGTTAAAAGATTGATAACTCTTCCGCCGGCTTCCTTTATCCAATTCAAAGATTCCATACCATCAACAAAACCCAGGATCTCAACTTTGTCAGTGTAGCCATTTTTCTTTGCCCAGTCTAATATCAGTTTGGCTCCTTTATATTCTCCTTCCGAAACTCTTGCAGAAGCAATCTCTACACGGTCTATTTTCAGATCTTCAAGTAATAGCTTGGCAATAGCAAGCTTTTCACTTTCTGTAAATGATACACTGCTAGTCTGCTCTCCATCTCTGAGAGTAGTATCCATTATACTTATTTGCATGACGAGGAATTTTAATTTCTCTTTTCGAAGACTTCGATTTTATCTTTAATATTCAATAGATAATCTATGTCGTCATATCCATTGAGTAGACATTCTTTCTTATAGGAATTTATTTCAAATACCTCTTTTTGTCCTGTGGTACTAATAGTGATTTCCTGTTTCCCGAGGTCGATAGTAAAAGAAGTGTCTGAATCTTTTTCGATTTCATTAAAAATTATCTCCAAAAATTCTGATGAAACCTGGATAGGTAAAACACCATTATTGAGAGCGTTATTCTTAAAAATATCTGCGAAGAAGCTTGAAACAACTACTTTGAAACCATAATCGTGAATAGCCCAGGCAGCGTGTTCTCTACTGGAACCACTACCAAAATTCTTTCCTGCAACGAGAATATTTCCATTATATTTCTCATTATTCAGGACAAAATCAACTTTAGGCTGATCATTTTTATCAAACCTCCAGTCGCGAAACAGATTATCTCCAAATCCATCGCGAGTAGTCGCTTTTAGGAATCTAGCAGGAATAATCTGATCTGTATCCACATTCTCAATATTGATTGGAACTGCTGAAGATTCTATATATGTAAATTTTTCTGATGGCATAATTGGCTTCTTTTAATTATAACATTGTTTTTGGATCCACAATTGTTCCTGTTACGGCTATGGCTGCTGCTGTAAGCGGACTGGCAAGCATTGTTCGTGATCCTGGACCCTGACGTCCTTCAAAGTTTCTGTTCGATGTTGCAACTGCTAGTTTTCCTTCAGGAATTTTATCATCGTTCATAGCCAGACAAGCAGAACAACCCGGCTGTCTGAGTTTGAATCCGGCTTCTTCAAGAACTTCAGTAATTCCTTCTTGCTTTGCCTGTTTTTCAACCTGCTTTGACCCTGGCACTATCCACGCAGTAATATTTTCTGCCTTTTTCTTTCCTTTAACAAACTCAGCAACTACTCTTAGATCTTCAATCCTTCCGTTTGTGCAGCTACCTACAAAAACATAATCGACAGGCTTTCCCGTAATTTTATCTCCTGCCTGAAATCCCATATATTTCAATGACTTCTGATAACTATTTAATTCCGATTTCTCAATCTCTGATTCATGAGGAATATTATCCTTGATTTTTGCTCCCATACCCGGATTTGTTCCATATGTAATCATAGGCTCAATATCGGTAGCATCAAAATTGAATTCTTTATCAAAGACTGCATCCTCATCTGTTTTTAGCTTTTTCCATTTCTCTACGGCTGCATCATAATCGCCTCCTTTAGGTGCAAATTCGCGACCTTTGATATATTCAAAAGTAGTTTCATCAGGAGCAATCAGCCCTCCTCTTGCTCCACTTTCAATACTCATATTACAAACTGTCATTCTGCCCTCCATGGATAGACCACGGATTGCTGAACCTGCAAATTCAATAAAATGGCCTGTTCCGCCGCTTGTACTTATTTTCGATATAACATAGAGTATAATATCTTTTGCCGAAACACCTGTTGAAAGTTTGCCTTCAATATTAATCCTCATCTTTTTAGGCTTTGGCTGAAGTATGCATTGAGTAGCAAGAACCATCTCAACCTCACTTGTACCAATGCCAAAAGCTACACTTCCAAATGCACCATGAGTTGAAGTATGACTGTCGCCACAAACCATAGTCATTCCGGGTTGTGTTATACCCAGTTCAGGACCTATAACATGAACTATTCCCTGAAATGGATGATTTAAGCCATAGAGTGTAATGCCGTGTCGATCACAATTCTCTGTAAGCTTATTTACCTGAAACCGTGAAAGCTGATCTCTGATTTCCAGATGTTGATCTATTGTTGGAATATTATGATCTGGAGTAGCTACTGTATTTTCCGGCCTAAAAACTTTCAATCCACGTTTTTCTATTCCCGCAAAAGCCTGCGGACTTGTTACCTCATGAATAAGATGCTTATCGATATATACAACAGACGGCCCGTCTTTAATTTCATCTACAACATATGCATCCCAAACCTTGTCAAATAATGTTTTTCCTGCCACAATCTAATTTTAGTGATCAAGAATATACTTCTCTAATAGAAACAAAAAATGCTACAATGAGTGAGCTGGTATACTAATGATCTGGTTTATAATTGCAAGGGCACAAATTTAAGAAAGAAATTAAAGAATTATGTAATAAATCGACAGTTTTAATAATAATTTAAAAGATAATCATACCCTTTTGTTAACTTTTGAAATATTCCCAGCTATTTTGATAGCTAAATATCTCTTCATTTTTTACTTGAGTCAACACAAATCTTACAAAAATTTATATCTTAGTGTTTTATTCAGGTTGATGGTCCTCTATAACTATCGGGGGTTTGTGGTGGCTCTATTGTGTATCAATAAAGGTTCAGAACATTTACCACGGAGTGGTTAAACTCAAATAACCCCGGGTACTTGCTACCCAGGGTAAAACAACGCAATGACCATCAACCCCGGAGCGGGTTGCCAATGTTTGATGGCCACTCACAGATTCGTTCTTTAATATTTTTGTTTATGTAATTGACAATGCAACACCCTCCGGGCTTTGAAAAAAATAAGATCTTGGTAAATAACTTGATACACAAGCTTTGGAAATACCTCCGTTACTATGCAACATATCTTAATTAATTTAAATTATTATGAAAAAAATTGCACCAATTCTGTTTCTTGTATTAATGTTTTCCTGTGATCCTACAACAAAATCATTACCAGATAGCGAATCTATAGTTAGCCAGGTTGCCATAACTCCCCCAATGGGATGGAATAGCTTTGATGCATATGATTGTCGTATTAATGAAGAAGATTTTAAGGCTACGGTAGATGTTATGGCTGAGAAACTACTTCCTTTCGGGTGGGAGTACGCTGTAATTGACTACATCTGGTGGCATCCGGAACCCGGAAACTGGGCAACACCAAGGCGTTTTGGACATCCCAACCTTCGCTATAATGCTGACGGCAGTCCATTGCACCCTGAATATGTTACTATGGACGAATATGGAAGATTACTTCCCTCAGTGGAAAGGTTTCCTTCTGCTGCTAATGGTAAAGGATTCAAGCCTATAGCAGACTATGTGCATAGCAAAGGATTGAAATTTGGTATTCATATAATGCGTGGCATCCACCGCAAAGCATGGTCAGATGGTAGTCCAATTATGGGTACAGAATTAACAGCCAAAGATATTGCTGAGACGCAAGATACATGTACCTGGTGCAATCATATGTTCGGAGTAGACCATACCAAACCCGGAGCCCAGGAGTATTACAACTCCATTTTTGAATTGTATGCTGAATGGGGTGTGGACTTTATCAAAGCTGATGATATTACGGTACCTCCTTATCATAAAGGAGAAATTGAAATGATACATAATGCAATCGAAAACTGCGGGCGACCAATCGTGCTGAGTCTCTCACCCGGCGAATCTCCCTTATCGAGAGCTAATCACCTAAAGGAATACAGCAATATGTGGAGAATTTCGGCTGATTTCTGGGACAATTGGCCTGAACTTCACCATAGTTTCGATCTCCTTAACCAGTGGGCCCCTCATATTGGACCAGGTCATTGGCCCGATGCAGACATGCTACCTATAGGAAAAATTGCACTGAATAACAGACCTCGAGGGACCGAAAGATATACGCTATTTACCTGGAATGAACAGATCACATTAATGACATTGTTTTCAATAGCCCGTTCCCCGCTAATGCTGGGGGCAGACCTTCTCAGTTTAAAAGATTCAACTTTATTCCTCCTAACCAACGATGAAGTATTATATGTAAATCAACATAGTACAAACAACAGACAGATTATTAAGCGAAATTACAGAAATAAGAAAACAGGAGAGATGATCGAATATGCCATTTGGGCAGCTGATGATCCGGAAAGTGATGATAAATTTATTGCCTTATTCAATCTAAGTGATACGAAAAAAGAAGTCTGTTTTAACATGGAATGGGAATACTTCAGGGGTGAATGGAAGGTTAGAGATTTGTGGGAGAAAAAAGACATAGGAAAAGCTGAGGGTGATTTGTGTGCAGAGATAGGTCCCCACGGTTCTGTTCTTTATAGATTAAGCAAATAATAAGAAGAAAATTTTTCAATAATAAATCAAGTATTATGAAGATTAAAACTTTTTTTCAGTCACTTTTTATTGTGTTTTCACTTGTTCCAATATATGGTCAATCCCAGATTCCTGTTGCACAAACTCCTCCAATGGGATGGAATTCATACGATTGTTTTGGTGCTGCTGTAACAGAAGCCGAAGTACGTGAAAATGCAAAGTTCATGGCAGAAAACCTTAAAGAATTTGGATGGGAGTATATTGTGGTAGATTATTGTTGGTTTTACCCACATCCGCCGGGAAGTATCCAGCAAAATCCCCCTCAATTCAGGTTACCTCAGGATAATGCTCCGGTTCCCTGGATGCCTATGGATGAATTTGGAAGATTGTTACCTGATCCCGCGAAATTTCCATCTTCAGCTCATGGCAATGGATTTAAGGAACTTGCCGATTATGTTCATAGCCTTGGATTGAAATTTGGAATCCATGTGATGCGAGGAATTCCAAGACAGGCAGTATGGTCAGATTCTCCCATTATGGGAACAGATGGTATTACTGCATCAATGATAGCAGATACAAGCTCATATTGCCCATGGCTAAACTCGATGTGGGGATTGGATATGGGACAGCCGGGTGCTCAAGAATATTATAATTCGCTGTTTGAATTGTATGCTGAATGGGGTGTCGATTATGTGAAAATTGATGATATGGATATGAACCGGAAAATCACTTACCACCAGGAGGAATCTGAAGGATACAGAAAAGCAATTGAAAACTGTGGAAGACCCATGGTGATGAGTCTTTCTCCAAACACCCATTTTGAACATAGGGATCATATGAGCGAATATGCTGATATGTGGAGAATTTCTGCTGATTTCTGGGACACCTGGGAAAAGCTTAAACTGCAATTTGAGAGATGTCCTAAATGGTCATATATAAGCGGGCCGGGTAGCTGGCCGGATGCTGATATGCTCCCCATTGGTAACCTGCGATTAAGAGGCCCGAAAGGAAAACCAGGTCCAACAGATTTTACTGAAACTGAACAATATACAATGTTGAGTTTGTGGTCCATATTCCGATCACCATTAATGATTGGAGCAAATATGGTCGATGCGGACGATCTGTTTTTTGACTTGCTTACAAATGATGAGGTGCTTGATGTGAATCAAAATTCTGAGAATGCCAGGGAAGTATATAATGTTGATGAAAGTGTCATCTGGTTATCTGATATACCTGACTCTGACAATAAGTATATGGCACTTTTCAATTTATCAGATATTGAAAAAGAAGTTACGGCTACTTTTTCAAGCTTTAAATTATGGTCAAGCTATAATATAAGGAACCTTTGGAAAAAAGAAGATCTGGGGAAATTTAAAAAATCATATTCTACAACAATACCTCCACATGGAAGTGTATTATTGAAGTTATCTAAATAATAAATTGCTTGTCGTTATTATTGGCTATGTTGTAGATTAATTTTCTCAAATTAAGTAACAATAGCTATATTTGCGACATTATTCAAGATTAATATTGAATATTGATTCTATGTGAGCAAAATAAGTATGATGATTTCCCAGTCGTTATACTTTTAAGTATGTTTTATTTTCTACTCAGCTAACCGCTTTAACCTAAAAGAGTTGAGAGTTTAACTTCTTAATAATTATATTTGCATGAAAAGGATTCTTATTGCCTCATTCTTAGTTTTATCCTCTCTTCACTTATTCGGTCAGCAACTTCCCAAACGAATTTACAAAACAGAAAAGACTGAAACGGTTCCTATTATAAATGGTGATCTCAATGATGAAACCTGGCTTTCCGGGGATTGGGAGGGAAACTTTACTCAGTTTGAACCTTATCACGGAATTGCTCCATCCCAGCCAACAGAATTTAAAGTAAGATATGACGATTTGAATATATACGTTGCTATAAGAGCCTTGGATTCCGCACCCGATAGCATCACGAATAGAATGAGTCGAAGAGATAATGTTGACGGAGATATGGTATTTGTTGTTTTCGACAGTTACCACGACCTTCGAACAGGTTTCGCATTTGGAGTTAGCTCTGCCGGTGTTCGATTCGATATGATATTTGCCGAGGATGGTCGTTCAGAGGATCCTACATGGGATCCGATATGGCAGGCTAAAGCTAAGGTTCATGACTGGGGTTGGGCAGCAGAAATGAAAATACCATTTACACAGCTCAGATTTCAAAAAAACTCAACGGATGTGTGGGGTTTTGAGGTTACAAGACAAATTTTTCGTCATAATGAAATGAGTATCTGGCAGGAGATTCCCAGAAATGCGCCTGGTATGATTCATCCTATGGGAGAACTAGATGGGCTGCAGGATATTAAACCTCGTAAACAATTGGACATTACACCATATGTTGTAGGCTCATTTAATACTTTCGAAGCCGAGGAGGGGAATCCTTTCGCAACAGGAAAAGACTTCAGACCACAGGGGGGACTGGATGGAAAAGTTGGTGTTACGAATAATCTTACTCTGGATTTCACAATATTTCCTGACTTTGGACAGGTTGAAGCAGACCCTTCTGAAGTAAACCTTACTGCTTATGAAACTTATTTTGCAGAAAAAAGACCTTTTTTTATAGAAGGAAAAAACATCACGTCTTTTAATGTTGGATTGGGTGATGGGGATATTGGAAACGATAATCTTTTCTACTCGCGAAGAATAGGCCGAAGACCTCATGATTATCCTGACTTAGAGGACAATCAATATGCAAAAGTTCCTTCTTTTACAAACATTATTGGAGCTACTAAGCTTACCGGTAAGACTGAAAATGGATTGTCAATTGGAATTATTGAAACGATTACGGCTGAAGAAAAAGCTGAAATTGATACTGATGGACAAAGAAGTTTTCAAACTGTAGAACCACTAACTAACTATAGCATTGTCCGGCTTCAAAAAGACTTTGATGAAGGGAACACAATGATTGGAGGAATGGCAACCAGTACTATCAGGAAACTCGATGGGACAAATCTGGATCTTCTTCATAGAGACGCCACTACTGCAGGAATTGATTTTTCCCAGCGTCTAAACGAGAAAAATTACATGATTAGCACATCTATATACTATAGTAATGTTAGAGGATCAAGTGAGGCAATTTCTGAAACCCAGCAATCTTCTGTTCATTATTTTCA
>JAGLSB010000610.1 GCA_023135955.1 Bacteroidales bacterium
CAGGAGATTTATTTCTTTGTGAATGCCAATAAAACAAAGGAAGTAAGTTTTGAAGCATCGTTTCCAACAGGGAACAAGGTTCCCTATATATGGAATCCTGAAAAGGGTACACGGAGTGTATTTCCCTATGAATCAAAAAAGAACCTGTTAGAGCTTCGATTGGGTCCACTGGAATCTCTCCTGCTGGTTTTTGATGCTGTTTCGGGTCATCCGGCACAACCTGAATTTCTTAGGGATACAGTTGTGGAATGGAAAGAAATCGAAGGTCCATGGGAAGCCTGTTTCGAACACGTAAACGGAACGAAATTCAACAGGAGCTTTGCTGAGCTCTGTGATTTCAGTGAAAGTAATGATGTGAAATTAAATAGCTTTGCCGGATGTGTAAGCTATTCAGCCAGTTTCATATCAGAAAAAACTGATGGATTTATCAGGTTTGAAAGTGTCAATGATGGGATCACTGAAGTAAGGATAAACGGTCATGATGCAGGAATCTGCTGGTACGGAAGTCCTGAATTCAGGATCAAGTCGGACTGGCTAAATGAAGGAGAAAATTTTATCAAGATAAAGTACACTACCCTGCTTCAGAATTACTGCCTCACCCTGAATGAATATCCAAACGTTGTAAAATGGACAAAAGGCAGTAAAGCTATTCCAAACGGGCTCACGGGTGCGGTCCGGATGCAAAAAAAGTAATTATATGCAGGGGATGGTTTAATGAATTTTTGTTGAATAATAAAAAGTCGAAAGGTATGAAAGATAAGATTTTGATCATCAGCAGGGTTTTCAGTGTTTTCTTCATCCTGGCCCATTTGACAGTAGCTGCTTATACCCAGGATTTGAACCAGGTGCATGAAAAACCTAACATCATCCTGATCATGGGAGACGATATGGGATTTTCTGACCTGGGATGCTTTGGCAGTGAAATTAAAACACCCAACCTGGATTACCTGGCACGGCAGGGTATCCGGTTCAGACAGTTTTATAACATGGCAAAGTGTTCTCCGACGCGATCAACGATGCTTACAGGTCTGTACGGACGTTATGAACAATCGGTTCCGGTTAGTCGCCTGCTCAGTGATAGTGGCTACCGTACCATTATGTGCGGAAAGAACCACATGGTTCCGTCGATTCCGGATGCGGAGCAATTTGGAGCCGCAGCCTTCGATCAATCCTTGACCTTCTGGGTCAGCAAGCCATTCTTTTTTAACGAAGAGGATGAAAGCCCGTTTTACATCAACGGAAAGCAAGTGGCTATCGGCGATATGGAAATCAGCCGTCAGCCCTTTTTCAAGACGGATGTGTTTACCGATTATGCGATCCGGTGGTTAACTGAATCGGTAAACGATAATCAACCTTTTTTTCTTTATATGCCCTATCATGTGGCTCATTTCCCTATCCAGGCAAGGCCGGAGGATATTGCAAGATACAGGGGAAAGTATATGCAGGGATGGGACAGATTGCGTCAGCAGCGTTTTGAAAAAATGAAAAAAGAAGGAGTGGTGCCGGAGGATTGCCTGCTCAGTCCTGCTGAAGACTTTCTTCATAACGGTAAAGGTAAATACAACAGCAGGGAGGACGATCCGGAATGGCGGGACAATTTCTGGAGATACCGTACCTGGGAAAGCCTGTCCCCTGAAGAACAGGACGAAATGGAGCTTGAAATGGCAGTATTTGCTGGTATGATTGACCGAATGGATCAAAATATAGGAAGAATCATTGAATCTTTACATGATCTGGGTCAGCTAGACAATACCCTGATCATCTATCTATCCGATAACGGAGCCGAAGCACAGGATTATAATGTCAGCCTGGATCTGCCCCCAGGGCATCCCGACTCTCGCAGAAGCATGCATGCTGTCTGGTCCTCTTTGAGCAATACTCCGTTTCGCCAGTATAAATGGTTCGGGCTGAACGGCGGTTGCAGTACCCATTTTATTGCATTCTGGCCAGGCATGATTCCCAGTGGAAGCATTACCAACCAGGTGGGCCATGTTGTGGATATTACTCCAACGCTTCTCGAAGTCGCGGGCATCGATTATCCGTCATCCTATAAGGGTGATGCAGTAGAACCCCTGCATGGGAAATCGCTTCTGCCTGTGTTGGAGGGTGGACGAAGGGAGGATCCGGAATGGTTCATTTCCGGGATGCCTAATTTCAGGATGTTCAGGAAAGGGGATTGGAAAATAACCCAGGTCAACGGGGGAGCATGGATGTTGTTTGATCTTGAAAACGATTACACAGAGCTTCATGATCTTTCAGGCTCCATGCCGGAGTTTCGTGATAAAATGATCCTGGATTACCAGGAAGCAGTCAACCAGGTCGATTTGTTCAATATCTGGGAATACCGGAGAACGCATCATCCATAGACAAAACCGATTGGCCTTTCAGGAAAGGGCTCCCTTCTGATTTATCATTTTGTACAAACAAAAGATCATTTTGTGTATTTAAATGAAAGTTATAATGTCGTATCATTAACTTTTAAGAATCAATTCTTTTTATGTATAAAATACAATAAAAAAACTATTTTACTATGAAAAAAGTTAACACAATTTTTATGCTGCTATTTCTGATGATGGCCTTTGCAGCCAAGGGTCAGAACGACACGGTACGAACCATTATTTTCTCTGAAGCAAACGGCGGAAACCTTTCAACCAACCTGCAGTACCTGGAGCTTACCAATGTGGGCGCAGAGGCTGTTAATTTGAAAAACTTTGAAATTGGAAGAATTTCGCGAACAGGTCATACCGGAATAATACCTGATGATTATGCACCTCCGATGGTGACAAATTGGATCCCAAGGCTTCCGGATACTTTGCTACAGCCCGGGGCGACTTTTCTGATTGCAAGGGTTAATGATTATGCTGACAAGTATGATCCAAACTCTTCTAGTATTACCCCGCCCGAGGTACTGGAGAATGTGGATTTTCCTATTTTCCATGATGAGGATATTCCCGGAACACAGGATGGTGCAGATAGTATCAGTGACGACCTATGGGAAAACCTTCTGGGTGCTGGAATTGCATCCTCAGGATTCTATTTAGAATATCATGTTGGTGGCGACTCCGTACTTGTGGACGCTATTCATAATCCTAATGACCTTAATGATGTAACTTATAATGCAGTAGCCGGTGTTCCGGAGGTCTGGGGGATTTCCCATATCGTGGTGCGAAAAACCTCTGTTACTCAGGGTAACTTTAACTGGGAAGATGCCAGGGGTACCAATCTGGAAAATTCAGAGTGGTTGCCCATACCGTTTCTTGAGCCACAAGGGGGTGATATCACTCAAAAGTATTATACAACAATGGGATATCATGGAAATTCAAGCATCGATGATCAGTTTATTTCAAGCAGTTCGATTTCCATCGACTGGACAAATGAGAAAATGACTGTTCCCTGGGGAATCCGGAAGGACTCCCTTATGAACGAGTTTGATTTAGGAAAAGGCCTGGCCTGGCACCTCCATTGGTCGCCGAGTGTTGAGGATTCAACGCACAATATTATCGTAACTGGAGATACACTTACTATGTATGCTGTTGGTGAAACTCTGCAGCAGCTTGATTTCGCGTTGGAGCAAATGGCTCCTGCTGAGGACATGAATCAGGTCTTTCCCCTAAATTTGCGGGGAAGAAATCCCAACACGGGAATTTTCTGGACAACGCCATTTTCTGTTATTGACGGACAGACGGAAATGGATTCGATCGGATCCATTGGATTCCGTACAAGGGTGGATACTCTTTTCAACTACCTGGAAAAGGCAGAAAATGCCTCCTGGGAAATTGACTGGGTGGATGGTGTTGAGAGTCCGGATGTGAAACGCGGCGATATACTGAAAGTGACCGCTGCAAACGGTTCCGTCAAGGACTATTACCTGGCAGTGGACTCCATCCCTAACCCGAGCAGTATTGCGACACTGAGTGCCATTACATGGCCCGATGCCCCGACATTCCTGCGGGAAAGTCCGCAATGGAATGACGATACCATTCCGGGATATAACGGACAAGCGAGGTTTATCTATGATGTATATGTGCCCTATGGGACCAGTACTATTCCTGCTCTGAAGGCTATTTCTTCTAATCGGAATGCAAAGATTACAGAGGAGCGGGCTACCCTGATCACAGGCACCGTAGAGGATCGGACGACTACCTTTACGGTTACAGCTGAAGATGATTCCACGGTGAATGTTTATACTGTGACCTTTAAAGTAGAAAAGCCATCTGAACTGGTACAGCCCTTTACACCGGATCCGATCATTTCGCGAGTAGTCTACAAGTCTTATGGTACAGAGTTTTATGTTGAATTGTCCAATCCCGGCAACCAGCCTATGGATATGAGTAATTATATGATTATTCTTGGACCGGATGGCATGACGCCACCAGATATTGTAAGCCGGATAAGTGATGCCTATGCAAACAGATTTAATGCCTATGTACCTGGTTATGATTATCAGTCAGAGGTCGAATGGAACGTCCAGCCGGGACTTGTTGAAAAGGATCTGACAGTGAATCCGCTTGTTGAACCAGGGGGCTCATTTGTACTTGGCAGAAAGGACAGAAGGTTAGCTGACTTCTGGTGGGATTCGGACATTATTTATACCAAGAATACAAATATTCCTGAAGAATGTGATAGGAAGGTGGTAATTACTTCGGCGAGCCTTCTGCAAATGAAGCATGGTGGTACATCTTATCTGCTCTTCGAGATAGACAATGATTCCATCAGGAATGGAGAAAAAGGAATCAATGACATTGGGGATTTCAGGCTGATTGATGTATGGGGTGAATATACAGGAGCCAACTGGACGCCTTTCGGTGAAGATATTGTAGCGATTGATAATAAGTGGAATTTCGTGAGGAAGCCTGAGTTATGGGAAGGTGATACACTTCCGGGTTATAATGGCTCCTGGGGAGAGACCCCCGAAGCTTCTGAATGGATTTGCCATAGTGATGATGATTATTCAGCACTCGGATTAAACGGCGATGCTGCACTCAGGGAAGGCATAGGAAGCCATGTGTTCCTGCCCATCTCTGTCTACAATTCTACTGTTACATCCTATGCTTACAAGGTGAGTGATGGTTATCAGACACCACAGAGCATAGAAGGAGTAATAAACAACACCACTGTTTCCCAATTGTTGGCCAATATCAACAAAAACGACCCTGACCAGGTTCTCCAGGTGATGGGCAAAGGTAATGATGATGTGATTGCCAATGAAGATACATTGATGGTCACCTCACCTGACGGAAAAAATGTAACAAAATACGCCCTGCTTATCGGAGCGCTGGATTCCAATGCAACGCTGACCTCTTCGGTGTA
>JAGLSB010000611.1 GCA_023135955.1 Bacteroidales bacterium
TCCCCTTCCAATGTACACTATATACATCGAGAAACTGTTCAGTATTGAATCTTACCAAATCTTCAGTTGGTTCTGAAAAAAAGTTATATTCAGCAATAATTAGCTTTCCTTCATCGGACATTTCCTTTAACAGAAGGTAGTCGGATTGATTAAATCCTCCATAATAATCCATTCGGGGATTACTAGCCCCATCTATTCTAACACCTTGATTATCAAGAAATATAAAACCTTCGTATTTATCTTTTAGTACAGATAGATCCTTTAATTTAAAGGACTGAATATATCTATCTTCAGAGATAGGCTCGGGATGATAACCGAAATAATCTTTTTCATAATTATAAGAATCTGAGCTTGACTTTACGATCTTATTGTAGTTTAAAACCCAGTTCAAAGATCTCATTTCATTTTTCGAAACCTTTTCAACGGTTTTATTTATAATCATTAAATCAAGTTTTGTTTCTTTTTGAATAATCCACATAAAGCTCCCTAATAGAGGGAATAAAACAATAATGGATAGAATAATTATTATGGATCTGGCAGTTTTCATAGTTTTAGGATTTAAAAGAATAAAACATAGTCTGCTCCAATTGCCTTAATATACTTCAATAAATATACAATATTTTTAAAAAATATGAAAATTCTATGTCGAACCTTTATATAAATACAGCATTAAACAATAGGTTTTAGCTACTGGTTTCAAGATTTTATCATAATTTCAAAAATATTCGAAAAATAATTATCAGAATTTATAAATTTAGCACGATATTTGTAGAATAATTTCTGAACCTTAAATAATAATAATTATGACAAAGTACTTTTTTACCAAAGTACTAACCACTTACTTTTTAAACCTTGTTCTTTTTTTCTCATTTTTTTCTGTCGCGGCTCAAAATAGTGATCCTCCCCGGCCCTATTTGAATCCGAAATTCGGACCCGACAGTATTTCCAGAATTCAATGTGCGAATAACCTCTCCAACATGGCGGAGTACATGAAAATTGATCTGCCTGATTATGCATTGGCACCCTGGAAGCTTGTTTTTGAAAATGCTCCTGAAGCAAGGGAGAATATTTACATAATAGGCGCAAAGATTTATCAACATCTACTTTCTCAAACTGAAGATCCTCAAATTAGAGCGGGCTTATTTGACACATTAATGTTAATTTATGACCGAAGAATCCAATATTTTGGCAATGAGGGATATGTCCTTGGTAGAAAGGGAGTTGATATTATTCGTTATAATGAAAAGGATTATCAGAATGCCTATGAGGCTTTTTCTAATTCTGCAAGATTAGGCGGTTCAGAAACCAGTTTAAATGTTATTACAGGGCTTGCTCAGACCGCCTCTGTTATGTTTAATAATGGTCTTATTGAGGAAGAAGAATTCCTTTCAAAATATTTTGTATGTCAGGATATCCTTGCTGAAAAGAGAAAAGCCGGCAAAAGTATTCCAAGTATTCGCCGAGCTGAAAATATGTTGGATAGGATTCTGGAAAATTCAAACTTTAAAGATTGTGAACCTTTGGAGACTTTCTTTGCTGAGAAAATTTCGAATGATGAATCAAATGAAGAGTTAATGCAATTAACTATCGATTTACTTACTTCATCTGGCTGTGAAAATACGGCCTTCTGTGCAAATGTTAATGATATGCTATTGAAGATTAGTCCTGATGCAGGAATCGCTTATAAAGTAGCAAAATTCAATATTAATAATGAAAATTACGAAAAAGCAGCTGAATATCTGATTATGGCTATTGAAATTGAAGAAAAAGCAGATAGAAAAGCCTTATATCAGTATCAACTTTCACTTATTTATCTTGGTAAGTTATCAAATCCCAAAGAAGCTCGTTTTTATGCAAAAAAAGCAAGTCAAAGTAAAACAAATTGGGGCGATCCTTATTTTGTTATTGCAGCAGCAAGTGTTGAAGGTATTAAGTCATGCAATGTTGACGCATTTGAGAAACAAGCAATTCACTGGCTTGCAGTTGATTATTGTATAAAAGCTAAAAGTGTTGATCCATCTATTACTGTAAAAGCCAATGACCTCATTGCTCAGTACAAATCCAGCTTTCCTAATGTTGAAGAGACCTTCTTCAGAAGTTTACATGAGGGAGATGAATTTAGTTTCAATTGCTGGATAGATGAGAGTACTCGGGTGAAGACAAGATAGTGTGCTGGTGCTAAGTGAAACTCA
>JAGLSB010000612.1 GCA_023135955.1 Bacteroidales bacterium
GGATTAGGATAAACATAAACATCCGAAAAGCTTTCATCTGGCTGGGTAGCATCTCCAATGTATGAGATTATGCCGCCTTCTGTTCCGAAAAAAACTTCTCCGGTTTGATCATTAATTTCAATATCTGTAATGGTGTTAGATAACAAAGGACTATTATCCGTATTAAATTCGTGAATCTGATCCAATCCGTCATCTGAAACAAGATATACTCCGCCCCCCGATGTACCAAGCCATTTTCTATTAGCTCCGTCAACTTCTATGCTTGTAATGCTTTCCGTACCAAGTAAAGGATCTCCAAATCCTGAGCCATCATTTCGCGGGATAATAATCGGTTGTGCGTAGAAATTGTCGTCAGAAAAAATTCGATAAGGACTATAATATACAAGAGGTCCCTGATTTGTACCAACCCAAATATTTCCGTCCCGATCTTCTGCAATAGAATAAACCTCGTTTGTAATTACTCCCCCATTTTTGTTAACAATCGACAATTTCACATATTCATCGTCATCATCATTGTCGATATTATTCTCATTAAATACAAACAAGCCTTTCCCTCCCTGTAGAATTATCCATTTATGGCCAGAATCGGTAACAATAATATCTGCCATGTTTGGTGCATCTACAGCACTTGAAATAGGAAAAGATTTCCAATCCCCGTTAGTTTTTAGGACGGATAAGGGCTCTGCAACACCTGAATTTGTCACCCATAAATTGCCTTCCTTGTCGAAATCCAGTCCTCCTAATCGAAAAAAATAGTCGCTGGGAATTATTGTTTGCAAACTGCTGTTGTAATCCGTATAAACTTCCTGCAATTCGCCATTATTAAATTCCAGGAGTCCATATCCCCACGATGCCGCAAAATATCTTTCATTGTTCAGGGGATCAACTTCAATGTCAATTAAATCTTTTATGGAATCTCTTTTGAAATTTGACCATTCTTTATTTTCATATTCGTAAACCTGTGCTGCAACATATAAATTACCCCAGGAAGAAGTTGTCCCTCCGGCTACACCCAACAATTTACCATTTGAAAATGCCATGCCTGCAATTTTTTTTTCAATAGGACCCTCCGGAATCAGAATGATTTTTTCCCATGAATTCGGATTTCTTATCAATCCGTTATATTTGTCGGCAATCCACATAACCTCATTCTCTCCATAATCAGCACAGGACGGATTTCCGGTATATAAATGTTTTACATTTTCACCATTTTCGGCAAATACATCTAATAAATATCTTGAGCAAACGATTAAGCTGCCATTGTTATTTGTAATGGATTGAATTATTTCACTCTGAAAAAAGGGATATGGTTCCCAATAGCCATTTTTGTTATAGTATATTGAATCCTCCCCTGAGGATGTTTTTTTCTGAACTAAATAAATAATTCCATTTCCTTCACTCAATGACGAGATAACATCATCGGAATTTGAAAATCGGGAATGTTTTTGCCAGTTGTTAAAATCAATAAGGTTTGTTGAACTAAGGTCTGCATAATACAATCCTTGGTCTGTACCGGCATACAGATTTTGTGCATCAGAAGATATTGAATTTACCTTAATTTGTTCACCATCTTTACCAATGAAATATGTTTCTTTTATCTCTTTTTTAATAAGATCGACAACCACTATCCCAAAACCACAAGCTAAATATGCTTTATTGTCAAAAAAATATATTGAATAAATATTCTTGTCACCTAATATCGCTTTTCTTTTAATATCAGATAGATTGAAAATGGTATTTCCTGATACCAGATCTAGATTAGCATTTGTGTAAGCAATTAAAAGAACATCATTCAATTTTGAATATGCAATAGTCGAAATGTCAGAATCTGAGAGTCCGTTTTCTTTAGAAAATTTATTCAGGCTGTTATCTGCTTCATTATAGTAAAATAAACCACCGTTAGTGGAGCAGTATATTTTATCATTTGCAATTGCAATTTTCAACGCACTGTTATATGGTAAATAACTTGCCCAACTTCCTAAATATTCTTGAGAAAAGAGATAAAAGGAATTAAAAAGGAAAATTATGATTATAGGAACTGTTCTCAACATGAAATTTTTTATAATACGTTCAAAAATCAATATTAGTACATTTAGTTAGAAATTGACAGCTTTAAATGTTACATGTTTTTAAAAAATCAACAAGTTTTCTGCTAGCAATTGCCCTGTGACTGATCATGTTCTTTTCATTTAGATCCATCTCAGCGAAACTTTTATCAAAGCCTGTAGGTTGAAAAACCGGATCGTAGCCAAATCCCTCCGAACCACTTGCTTTATAAAGGATACTACCATGAATTATTCCCTCAAATAAATATTTTCTTTCGTTAAGAATTAGAGCAATTACCGTTCTGAATCTTGCAGTTCGGATTTCCCTATTTTCTAATTCGATAAGTAATTTTTTGATATTTCCCTTATTAGCTTCCATTTCAGGAAACTGAAGATTACCCATTTTGGAGTAGCGAGCAGAAAAAACTCCAGGCCTACCCTCCAATGCATCAACTTCTAATCCTGTATCATCAGCGATACAGTTTCCACCATATTTATCAAAAATATACTGAGCTTTTTGCGAAGCATTTTCTTCCAGTGTATCAAAGTCTTCAGGAATTTCTTCCTCTATTCCTGCCTCAGAGAGACTAATTATTTGATAATAATCCCCAATGGCATTTTTAATCTCAAGTATTTTATGCTGATTATTTGTCGCAAAAACTAATTCCATTACAATCTGTTTTAATTTAAAAATTAGATAGTGCCTGCACGAAAACTCTCATTTTTTACTATGTAAACGACGAAGCCCTCAACGTAGTTAATTATTTTTGATGAGATTTTTACTTTTTTGGAAATGAGCTGATGCCTTAGCATCAACGATTTGAGAAAAATAAAAATATTGCAAAAAGAAACATTAATAATTTTGTAGAGTTTTCGTGTAGACACTAAAAAGGCTGAAATTAGGAAATAAATAATAAAAATGGGAAACGAACTGAAAAGTATAAAAACCGAAAATCATAAATTAATAAACTCGCAAAGCAAAAATCTCAATCAAAACAGCACCCTTCGGCCCTTCGGCTAGCTCAGGGACCGCAGGCTCAGGGCGGCGCCCAGCACCCGAAACATCACCCCCCAGCTGCCCTAAATCCTGAAGCAAGCTTTGCCGGTTTCGGATTGATGCACATTATGGGGATTTTTTCAGGATTAGAAATAACATATTGTTCGCGGGCGGCCATCATATAGTCGAAGAAACCAATATCCCTGGTAATTAATACAATTATCATATCAGCTTCTTGTTCCACCGTAAAATCTATGAGTTCCTTTTCAAATGATTTTTTTCCGGTAGCTGTATGAATTTTATATTCTACATTATTATTTTTGAAGAAGGTTTCGGCATAGAGTAGATTTGAAGTTATTCGACGTTTAAAACTTCTGTCTGAAGACTTTCTTTTATAAAGAAGAAATTTTGAATTGTAGTTTTTTGAAAAATAATTAACCCATGCTACTTTTTCTTTATTTTCTTTTCTGAAATCAACAGGGAAAACAATCTTTCTAAAGACATCTGCTTTTGGCTTATCCTGAACTATTAAAAACGGAACCTTTGAATTGGCAATCACCCTCAAAGCCCTACTACCAGTAATTCTTTGTATACCCTTCCTACCGTGAGTTCCCATTATAACCATTTCAGCCTTATAATCATTGGCTACATCACTTATCTTATCAAAGATATTTCCAGACATTACCAAGGGGTGTATTTTCTGCTTAATCTCCTTTTGCAAGATTTCAATTTTCGCCTTAAGTTTTTCGGTGGCAGGAATTATTGACTCTTTTTTTTCAACAAGATGTAATAATACTATATCCCGGCCGAGGATGTTGGAAATAAGGCTTGCATTAGCAAGTGCCTTTTCTGCAAGAGTAGAAAAATCCCAGGGTATAATGATTGGTTTGGTGATGCTTTCCATAATCTACCAATTTAAGATTATTATTATTCTATTTAATTAGCTATTTTTGAACAACAGGCACAAAAATAATTCTTAACAGAGGTACAAGTTATGAATTTTATCAAAATTTTGCTCAAGTTTTTCAGCTTTTTTTTAATTGGAGTATATCTTTTGCCTGTTTATGCCTTTGCTGGAATTAAGAAT
>JAGLSB010000613.1 GCA_023135955.1 Bacteroidales bacterium
TTTAACTTCGTAAAGTAGAATTAGTCAGATTAATCTTATTTTGCTATAGTAACTCTTTTTTTCACTAAATAATCCTGAAGTGCAAGATGTGAACAGTCGTGGCCAATGCCACTGTTTTTTATGCCTCCGTGTGGAAGGTAAATTGAATATTTCACACCATTCACCTGTACTTCACCGAAATCAAGTTCACTTGTAAACCTTTCAATACGTTTATGATTATTGGTGAAAATATATGAAGCAAGGCCGTACTCGGTGTCATTTGCCATTTCAAGGGCTTTATCGTCTGTTTCAAACCTTATTATTGAAGCTACGGGGCCAAATATTTCTTCCCGGGTGATCACCATTTCGGGGGTAACACCACTTAGAACTGTAGGCTCCAGCCAGTTGCCCCTCTCTCTTCCTGCCGGTATTTTGCCTCCTGTTTCAAGCTTTGCTCCCTTCGATACCGCTTCCTCGATCAGGAAAAACATTCTGTCGCGGTTCCCCTGAGTAACCATGGGTCCCATATCGGGCTTTTCCTCCCTGCCAAATCCAAGTTTCAGTTCAGATGCTCTTTTTACATATGCTTTCAAAAATTTATCATATATACCTGATTGCACAAATATTCTGTTTGCGGCAACACAAATCTGGCCGGTATTTCCAAATTTCAAAGCGATAGCCAGGTCGACAGCAGTATCAAAATCAGCATCATCAAAAACTATAAAAGGAGCATTTCCTCCCAGCTCCATACTTAGTTTTTTAATTGAAGTTGTACTGTCGGCTATTACTCTCAACCCTGTCTGTGTTGAGCCGATCATTGTTAAAACACTGATTTTTTTGCTTTTTGATAAAACTCCGGCCACCTCAGCAGAGGGGCCTGCAATTATATTTACAACTCCGGCGGGAAAATCAATATCATGCATGATTTTGCCCAAAAGATATGCCGATAGCGGAGAAAGTTCAGATGGTTTAATTATAAGGCTGCAGCCTGCGGCAAGTGCAGGACCCAGTTTAAAACCAACATTCAAAAGAGGGAAGTTCCAGGCAAGATATGCCACTGCAACACCGGCAGGTTGATGCACAATTTTATGGCTGTGTGTGCCTTCATAATCGGGAATAATCTCATCGCGTAGATTTTTCATTGCATTCGGATACCACTCAAGGCCGTTTATCACAGCTTCTATATCCTCCCAGGCACCCTCGTATGTTTTTCCCATTTCGTGAACCATAGCCTGGCGCAACAAGTCTTCATTTTCAAGAACCGCCTCCCGTAGCTTTAACATCCATTCAGTTCTTTCATTAAGAGATAATCCCGACCAGTATTTAAACCCGGCCTGAGCCGCATCAAGGGCCTTTTCGGCATCTTTTACACCGGCCCTGGCAATTTGCCCGACAGCCTCACCGGTTGCAGGACAAATAACATCTTTTATCTCATTACCGGCAGAATCGATAAGTTCTCCGTTAATGTATAATTTCTGATACCCAAAGTTCATCATATTTAAGAAGTTTTAAGTTTCTAAATTTTATATCAACAAATTTATAGTCAGGCTTAGCTTATTTTTATTCATTAATTATCAAATAATGACCAAATATTCACAAATTTGGATGATATTTCCATTTTTTATGAAAAAAATTGATGATTTATATAAAAATATCAAAATAAATTTAGTTAAAATTGGAATTCGTTAGTTTCAATATCCGGAGTATTCAGGCTAATGTATTTCTTTTTAAACTCCCTTGGAGAAACTCCTTTAAATTCCTTAAACACTCTGTTAAAGCTTGTCAGGGAATTAAATCCGGTTGCAAAACAAATTTCAGAAATCGACTGGTTACCGTTAATTAACAATTGACAGGCTTCACCTATTCTGAATTCGTTTATAAACCTAAATGTTGTTTTATTGGTTCTGTTTTTAAAAAACCTGCAAAACGAGCTTCTTGTCATTGCCGCTTCATTGGCAAGTTCGTCGAGGCTTATATGCCTCATAAAATTATTAGAAATATACCCAATTACTTTATCAAGCCTGTTGTCGCGCTTAAGGGCAACAGACATATTAAATTCAGGGCTGGAAAGTTTCTTGTATTTTTTTGATTTTGACAAAAAATCAAGAACAATTTGAAGGTTTATTAAACGCTCAGCACCGTTCGCCTCAGGCATTCTATCAAGATAGTTATGTACTTTTCTTATGGTTGTTTTGTCGAATATCAGTCCTCTTTGTGAATTTTCAAGCAATCCTGAAATTTCTGAGTA
The DNA here is from genome assembly GCA_023135955.1 of Bacteroidales bacterium. Lineage (GTDB taxonomy): Bacteria > Bacteroidota > Bacteroidia > Bacteroidales > JAGLSB01. The sequence continues at coordinate 2,228 of JAGLSB010000613.1, forward strand.
TTCGGGAATTGAAAATATGTCCTGGCCCCTGAATAATTTTGAAAATTTAATTACAATAATGTTAATGTCTTTGGGGGTTTCTGTCTGCTCATCATCTTTCCACAGGTGCGGAAGCCATGGGGCAACCAGCACAAGTTGCGGAGAGCTGTAATTGGAAATGTTGTCTCCAACAATCCTTATTCCTGCTCCTTTAATTATGTATATGAGCTCAAATTCTTCATGAAAATGCCAGTTGCCATCAGGAACGGGACGGGTAATCCTTCTGACAAAAAATGAATTGTTAAATTCCTTATCCAGCGACTTATATTTGAGCTTCATAAATGAAGAAATTTCCGGATAAAAATAATGTTTTTTTTCGTATCTTATTATTCATAATTTTCAATTAGGAAACTATTACAATAATATGGTATATTTGGGAGCTAAATTAAATTTTAGAATTATGATAAACTATAAACATAAAGTAATTGCCGCCTCAACTGTTGGCATTGGAATTTTATCAGCATGTAGCCCTCAGGGTGAAAAAACAGGGAATGAACAGGAAAAACCCAATATAATTGTGATCTATCTCGATGACCTGGGTTATGGTGATGTTAGCTCGTATGGAGCCACAGAAATAGAGACTTCAAATATTGATTTTCTGGCTGAAAACGGTGTAAGGTTCACAAATGCATACTCAAGTTCTGCTACTTCATCGCCGAGTAGATATGCACTGCTTACGGGCAGGTACCCATGGAAAAACAAGAATGCAAAAATTCTTCCCGGAACTGCTCCGCTAATTATAGATACGGCTGAAATGACCCTCCCAAAAATGCTAAAAGAAGAAGGATATCATACAGGTATTGTTGGTAAATGGCATTTAGGCCTGGGTGACGGTTATGTAAACTGGAATGAAGAAGTAAAACCGGGGCCAAACCAGGTTGGGTTTGACTACTCTCATATTATTGCTGCTACACAGGACAGGGTTCCGACGGTTTATATTGAAAATGGCATTGTGCAGGGCTTAGATCCCGAAGATTCGATTTTCATTGATTATCAAAATAACTTTGAAGGAGAACCAACAGGTAAAGACAATCCTGAACTTCTAAAAATGATGTGGCATCACGGACATAATAGTAGTATTGTGAATGGCATACCAAGGATAGGCTTTATGAAAGGGGGAAAGTTGGCACAATGGGTAGACGAAGATATGGCAGACTATTTCCTGGCCCTGGCACAGGATTATATTAAAACACATAAAGATGAACCATTCTTCCTGTATTACGCACTTCAACAACCACATGTTCCCAGAACCCCTCATCCAAGATTTGTTGGAAAATCGGGAATGGGTCCAAGGGGCGATGTGATCCTCGAAGCCGACTGGTGCATAGGTGAGCTAATAAAAACTGTTGAAGAAGAAGGAATTGCCGAAAATACACTGATAATATTCTCAAGTGATAATGGCCCTGTCCTGAACGACGGGTACTATGACGATGCTGTTGAGAAATTAGGAAATCATAACCCATTCGGCTCGCTAAGAGGAGGCAAATACAGTTTATTTGAAGCGGGAACAAGGGTTCCGTTCATCACCTATTGGAAAGGAAAAATTCAACCATCTGTTTCAGATGCCCTGATAAGCCAGATTGATATTACCTCATCTCTTGCAATGCTTACAGGTAACGATTTCAGAGGCGAAGACAGTAAGCAGCTGCTTGATGTTCTAACAGGAGAAAGCACACAGGGAAGAGAGAATCTGATTCTTGAAGCTACAACAAGGACGGCTCTGCGTTCGGGCGACTGGATACTTATACCTCCATATAAAGGCCCTGCAGTTAATAAGCATGTTAATATTGAGTTAGGGAATTCAAAAGAATATCAGCTTTATAATCTAAAAGAGGATCTTTCTCAACAAAATAATCTTGCTCATTCAGATAAAGAAAAACTGGAAGAAATGATTGCTGTTTTTGAACAAATTCGTGGTAAGGATTTTGGGAATATAGAGAATCTGGAGTTAAAATAATTATAATGATTAACCGGAAAAGGTAAAATTTTAGAATTTAAAAACTAAAAACTTTTTTTAACCCTTAAATGGAATAATTAAACACATAGAAACCGGATATAAAAGATAATTTTGATCAATGAATTTTTAGGAAGGATAGTCATTCATATTGATTCCTCCTGCTATTCATGCTCAAACTACAAATTTGAAACGGCAGGGAAATCCATTATCAAAAAATGTAGAGCTGTAAGATATAATAATGGAAATGAAATTAATCTTTAATATTCAGAAATTATATAGACTCTTGATTAGGAAAAATATCCTGCATATTTTATATAGTTTTATTATTTGGATAACTTTCAGTGGTTGTCATGATATTTATGAGCAAGATAAATACCAGAATCCTGAATGGCTTGCAGGAAAACTTTATACACAAATTTCAACAATTGATAATCTCAGCAGCTTTAAAAAATGCCTTGAGCTAACTGGCTATGATACAATTTTAGATCGTACCGGAAGTTATTCAGTTTTTGCACCTAATAACGAAGCCTTTGAAAATTACCTTGCTCTCAATAGTAAATACAACGGGGATATTGAGAATATTCCATATGATGATATAATAAAGCTGGTCCGAATGCATATTATACAGGATGCCTGGACTAAAGATCAGATTCAGTTACTTGATGTTGATGGCTGGGTTGATGAAAACAATCCTGAAAATAGTAAACCAAGAGCTTATAAAAGACAGACCTTATTAAAAGATTCTAATACTAAATATTGGATTGATAATGATAATGGTAAATATGTAATTGTTGATTCTGCAGCTGCTAACGATTACAGAGTTGTTTACGCAAGATCCAGGAAATATGTCCCTATCTTTTTCCCTGAATATTTTAGTTTGAATGAATTAACAAGTGAAGATTATGAATTTTATTATGATCGACCATATGATTATAATACTATTCATTATGCAAATTCAAAGGTAATAGGGGAAGAGGTTTTTGCTGAAAACGGTTTCATTTATGAAGTGGATCAGGTTGTTGAACCCTTAAAAAATATTGAGCAAATCCTTTATTCTGAAGAATATGGTCAGGATCATAAATATATTAAAGATTTACTTAGGCTGTTCCCTAAATTTGCATCTGATTTAGAAGAAACCAATAAGCAACCAGCGGCTAAAGAGGGTTTAGATTACGATACTTTATATCTTCTTAGCTATCCCGATTTTCTTTTCGATATTCATAATGAATTAACAGCTACGAATTCGAGTAATGATAATTCTACTCTGAGATTTCATAATGGTTTTCTTGCTCCTAATGACAATGCCTTCGAAAATTTTATTAATAATATTCTAACCGACCAAAGCGGTTTGCCTCACTGGAAGTCCTGGGAACTGGTCCCAATAGAGATTAAAAAAATCATATTAAATAATCATATGACCCAATCTCCCATTTATCTTACTGATATTCAAAAAGGTTTTTATTCTGGAGAAAACGATATATTAAATATTAATGAGGGATCCATAAAACAAAAATATTATGGCAGTAATTCTACATATTTAGGTCTTGATGAAGTAGTGATTCCCAGAGCAATGACAAGTGTTTCGGGTCCGGTATATCTGAGACCAGGCTTTAGCTACTTTTTGTATGCAATTGAGTTTGCAAAGATTTTACCGGCTATAAAAAAGCAAAATGCAAATTATTCATTTTTTATTATTCCCGATAATATTCTTGCCGCTGATTCATCTCTGTTATTTAAGTGGACTGACAGAGCGTTAAACCAATATGAATTCCGAGCTTTTGACAGGAGTTCCGAGGCCAATCCAAAGATGAGTTCCGATTTGCTCTCAAAAAGACTGCTTAACCATGTTGGTGTATCGGTTCCTGAAGGCAATGCCAATAAGGAATTTATTGAAAATCTTGCAGGAAACTATATCATATTTGATAATGCGAACAATATTGTCAGTGGCGGGAAAGAAACGACCTTCGGTTATTTTGGATCGGAACCCATTACGCTTACACCAACATTATTAGAAGAGGTTGCAGATAACGGAATTACTTTCCAGATAAATGGATGGCTTGAACCACAAAAATTATCTATGTACACAGCTTTAACTTCAAGACCAAAATTAATGGAATTATTAGAAAAGGCCGGGATGTATAATAGTCAGACCTATAGCTTTAACTTTATTTCTGAAGGGGAAAATTATACAATATTTGCTCCTTCCGAACAGGCCTTATTTGATTATGGTGCCGACACCCTTTCTGTAGAAGATCTTAAGAAACTTTTAAAATATCATTTTGTGAGAGGTGAAAAAATATTTACCGATGGGAAAAAGCCTCATGGAGAATATAGCACCTTGAGAATTGATGAGTCCTCGACAGATTTATTTACTCATTATTCTAATATGACAATTAATCCCAACTATGACTTTATAGATATATTTGATCAATCGGGCAATTTATTAGGGACAGTAAATGAAGCAGATGGGATTACTAATATTATGATCACTGAAGATACAGATGATGAAACTGAAAGTGCTTTCGACATTATAACAACTTCTGTTTTGCATGATATTGATTTTGTAATACATAAATAGTATTAGTTTGAGCAACAGAAAAAACATAGAGCTTAAATACTTGCTAGCTGTAAGAAGAATAGTTTTTGCCATTCTTGTAGCTATGATTTTGCTGTTTAATACTGCTTATGTTTTCGCTCAACAAGGAACCATTGTCAGAGGAAGTATCACTGAGGCATCAACAGTCTATCCTGTTATCGGTGCTACAATTGTAGAATATGATAAGGACCGGAGAATTGTTTCAGGAACGGTTTCTGATGTGAATGGAAATTTCCAGATAACCGTATCAGATGCTGATGCAATCATTGTTGCAAGCTGTATCGGTTTCAAAGCTAAGGAATTTACTCTTGGCGGAAAAAATATTATAAAGCTTGAACTGGAAGCAGAATCTATTGGTATTGAGGAAGTTGTTATAATAGCTCAGGTAACCACTGATCCTCTAACCAATGTTGCTCAAAGAGATATTACAAGTTCCCGGGTTAAAGTTGATATGATCGATTCTAAAGATCTTGGTTCCGTTTCTGCTGAAGAGGCTTTGCAAGGTAAGGTTACAGGATTGGATATTATTTCTTCTTCAGGAGACCCGGGAAGTGGATCACAGATAATTATCAGGGGGCTCGGTTCATTGGGTAACGCAAAGCCTCTGATTGTTGTTGATGGTATAGCTATAGATATTAGAATTAATAACGATTTTGATTTTGGAGCTGCCGATCAGGAAGATATTGGTGATTTGGTAAATATTGCTCCCCAGGATATTAAATCAATTGAAGTACTGAAGGATGCTGCCTCATCTGCTGTTTGGGGTTCGAAGGGTGCCGACGGAGTATTACTTATTGAGACTTTTCGGGGGCATAAAGGAAAAACCCGTTTTGATTACCAGGGAAAATATACACTTAATATACAGCCACCCGCAATCCCAATGTTAAATGGTGATGAATACATTATGCTTCAAATGGAAGAGCATCATAATGCGATGGGAGCATATTCTTTGCCGGATGAGATAGCTTATGATCCAGATTATATCGATTTTTATAATTATAGTAATAATACAGATTGGCTAGGTGCATTAACCCGAAATGGCTTTATCAATGACCAGTATTTTAAAGCTTCCGGTGGTGGCGAAAAAACAAGATATTTTACTTCATTAAATTATCAGGCAAATGAAGGTACTACATTAAATACTTCATTAAAAAGAATATCTACCCGTATCAATCTTGATTATGATATCTCAAATAAATTGAAGTTTTCTGTTAATTTCAGCTATACAAATAGTTTTAAAGAAGACAATTATACACTCCGTGCTGATCTGGGTAATGGAACCTCAAAAGTTAATGTAAGAGAAATGGCCTATGTCAAAGCTCCTAATATGAGTATTATGGAGTATGATCAATATGGAAATCTGACTGGTGACTTCTTTACTCCAAGTGAAAGTTATCAGGGACAAGGGACTACATTTTTTAATCCTGTAGCACTTGCTAATCTCAGCAGTAATGATGCCTTGCAGAATACCGTATTTAACAGCTATTTACTGAATTATACTTTATTTCCCTGGCTGAAATTCCGAGAAACGGTTTCCTTTCAGTATCTAAATGAAAAAACAAATGGCTTTCTGCCTTATAACGCCATTGGGGCTGATTGGCTTGATAATCTGAAGAATGAATCATTTGAATCGAATTCGGTAGATACTAAAATTACTACCAGAAGTCAGCTGTTTATAATTCCAAGACTCGAAAATGAACATAGTTTCTCAACAGTATTGATGTTTGAAACTGATCAGAGAGCACAGGAATGGAACTCTTTGAAAAACAGTAAGAGTCCAAGTTATGGCATCTCAGACCCTGCTTCAGATGCGATAATCAGGTCAATAAACTCTGGCTCCAGTGACTTTCGTGCTCTGGGTGGTTTGGTAAGTGTTAATTATAAATACCGCGATCGTTATATTGCATCCTTCAACTTGAGAACCGATGGCAGTTCAAAGTTTGGAATAAATCGTAGATGGGGTATGTTCCCTAGTGTCTCATTAGGTTGGCGGTTCTCTGAAGAATCTTTCTTCAAATCTATGACTTATCTTACAGAAGCAAAGCTGAGGGTGAGTTATGGACAAACAGGAAAAGAGCCTAATAACACTTATGCCCGTCATGCTATTTATGAGACAACAAATCCGGGGCTTTATGTAGATAATCAAATTATAATACCTACTCAGGTACAATTAAACAATCTTAAATGGCAAACCCTATCTTCATGGAATGTAGGACTGGATGCGACATTCTTTAAAAATAAATTATCACTAACAGCAGAAATCTACAGAAAGGTAACTGAAGATATTTTATGGAAAAATTATCAAATTCCAAAATCATCTGGATTCAATACCCTTAAATATTTTAATGGAGGAGAACTGGAAAATAAGGGATGGGAATTATTTGTGCAGGGTGTTCCTTTTAAAAGAAATAAATTGTCCATGAACTTTAGTTTTAATATATCTCAAAACATTAATACATTTCTGGAGTTTCCCGACAATTTCAATAATGAAGTTGCTACTTCAATTGGGAATGGTCAGTATCCCAGAAGAGCAAATATTGGAGAACCTATTGGATCGTTTTACGGATTTAAATATCTAGGTGTATATGCATCAAAAGAGGATGCTATGGCTGTAAATGCTGATGGGACTCAAAGTAAGGATGTAAATGGAGATCCCATTCCAATGACATACTTAGGAACATATGTCTTTCAGGGCGGAGATGCAAAATATGATGACCTAAACCATGATGGAGTTATAGATCTTAACGATGTTATTTATCTGGGTGATTCCAATCCTGATTTTTTTGGCGGATTAGGGGGTGGAATCAATTATAAAGATTTCAGGCTTTCATATCAATTTCTATACAGACTTGGATTCCAAATAGTAAATGAGATTGCAATGAATACCGAGGGTATGCTTAATAAAAATAATCAGAGCAAAGCGGTTATTCACAGATGGAGAGTTGAAGGACAAGATGAGGAGAATATGCTCCCAAGAGCCTATCTCGACCATCCCGCCAATAATCTTGGATCGAGCAGATATGTTGAAGATGGTGACTTTTTTAGACTTAATAACTTGTCCTTCAAATATAGACTAAATAAAGAAATATGTAAGAAGCTCAATGTACAAAACATTGATTTTGCAGTGACGATGAGGAAGATACTAACGTTTACAAATTATTCGGGGCAGGATCCGGAAATCCCACAGGATTCATCGGATCCATTTTGGTTTGGAACAGATAAAGCAAGAACACCAACACCAAAAGCTTATACTCTAAGTATTTCAATAGGGTTTTAATATAATGTTGATGAGGAAAATATATCTATACAGTACATTACTAATAATACTAAACCTGGGAGCATGCGAGGATTGGCTAAACCTTATTCCTCCTGATGGCTTGGTGCAGGAAGAATATTGGCAAACAAAAGAAGATATTGAAGCAGTATTGATGGGGGCCTACTATCAGTTCAATCAGATAGATGAAAAACTGTTTATTTATGGAGAAATTAGAGGAGATCTGATAGCCAGGGATAATGACATGGAAAATTATATTAAAAATATAATGGAGGGTAATATATATCCGAACAACAATCTCTGCGACTGGTCTGAGTTTTATAAGATTATCAATTATTGCAATTTTGTCCTCAAATATAACCCCGTTATACACGACCTGGATCAAACCTACTCAGAGTATAAGATGAAAGGCATTGAGACCGAGGCCAAATTTTTAAGAGGGCTTTCATATTTCTATCTCGTAAGATTATTTAAAGATGTTCCATTCATTCTTTCACCAACTGAATCGGATGATATAGAATTATTCCTTCCTAAAACTGACGGCGAAGAAATTCTGGAATCTATAAAAGCAGATCTCCTTGAGGCAAGAAAATATGTGACGGATGATTATGGCTCCCTGGAAAATAATATTGGTCGGGTATCGAAAAATGCTATCAATTCTTTGCTGGCCGATATAAGTTTGTGGAATTTTGAATATGAGGATTGTATAAGCTACATTGAGGAGATAGAGAAAAGCGAAATTATGCTGGTTCCCAGCGGACAATGGTATAGCATATTCTATCCAGGTAATTCTCTTGAAGGAATATTTGAATTACAATTTGATGCTAATTTAGATCAGAATAATACGCTTTATAAGCGTACATATACAGAAGAAAATTACCTGGCCAGTACTACAACCACCGAACTATTATCACCAATCTTCGCAAAAGAAATTGTGAGAGGCGACGGCACATATAGGGGCACAGATTACAAAATCTGGAAATATTGTGGAAGTTCAGCAGATGGAAGAACCCTTCGCCCAAGCTCTGAACAGTCGAGCGCCAATTGGATTTTATACAGATATGCTGACATATTATTGATGAAAGCAGAGGCACTTTCACAAATTAATCGTTTTGACGAGGCTATAGATTATTTAAATATGATTCGCGAAAGGGCAAATGTTGAGCCATTGTCTGCACCTCAAACCCCGGAAGCATTTGAAGATATTATACTTGAAGAAAGAGCTAAAGAATTTGCTTTTGAAGGAAAAAGGTGGTTCGACTTGCTTAGAATGGGCCGGAGAAATGACTATGCAAGAAAGCATAAACTTATCGCTATACTTATTAAAAATGTTCCAGCAAATCAAAGATTGGTACTCGCTTCTAAATTGACGGATCCCTTAGGATGGTATCTCCCAATTGAAGATAAAGAACTTGAGCGAAATAATAACCTGGTACAAAATTCATATTACGAAGGATATTAAAAGAGAAATGAATAGACTAACTAAAAATATAATGATTTGGATAAGCCATAAAGCAAAATGGCTTATAGCTGCTATCAGTATATTCTCTTTTTCATGCGACACATCATTTGAACCTTCGTTTGTTGGCGAAGATGCCTTTACAATTTCCCAATATATTGAAACTAACAAGGAAGAGTATTCCATGTTTTGGGAATTGCTTAACATCACCAATTTAAAAAACACTTTAAGCATGTATAATCCACATGGGAATGGATATACACTTTTCATGCCTTCAAATGAAGCTTTCAATAATTATATTAGTGGTAATGAAAAGTATAGCAGTTTTGATGAATTGTTAAACGACTTAGACTTTGCGAATGTGCTTATTCGGTATCATATAGTAAATGGCAACATTGAAACCAATGATTTTCCCTTTGGCGCACTTCCAGACACAACGGCAACAGGAGATTTCCTTACTATCGGATTCGATTCTTCCGGCGACACAACCGTATATAAAATAAATAACAAAGCTCCTGTAATAACTTCAAATATTGAATTACTCAACGGATATATTCATGTAATAGGTGAAACTCTTGAACCGGTTGCCTTTAGTGGGTATGATTGGCTATTCGAGAATGATGATTTTTCAATTTTGTCTGAGGCATTAACTATTAGCGGATTAAAAGACACATTGGGGATATTCAGAAATACACGAACCGGAAGCCTGACAAAGAATTATTATACAATTCTGGCTGAGTCTGATGATGTATTTTCAATGAAAGGAATTAATAGTATTGATGATTTAATTGCAGAGTATGGAACTCCCGGATTAGAATTAACAAACCTGGAAAATGAGTTTTATCAATTTGCCGCCTACCATATTCTCGAAGGCAGCTATTTTCTTGATGAATTTGACGAATCAAGTAATTATAACACATACGCCAATTTCCCGGTTAAGATAAATGCAGGTATAGAGATAAAAATTAATCCGTGTTCAGATACACTCGATATACTTATAGAGGATCAGGATACTACATTTTTGAATTATGTAAGACTGGATTTGATTGAAAGTAATATTTTAACAAAAAACGGTGCCATACATATCTTACTTGATATATTGAATTTAACAAATCCGGGGAGAACAAAACGAACTTTCGAGTTTTTTGAAGAACCTGTAATTAAAGAATTAAAAGGAACTCCGGGTGAATATGAATTTACAAATCCTGAAGAAATGGAGGTCCTCTTCTGGATGGGTGCCGATCGATTAAAATATGTGAAATCAGGTTCGTCAATACCAACGAATAATAATGATTATATTGAGATTGAAGGTGATTTTGTAATTGAATATACAATACCTGCAATTTTACCCGGATTATATGAAGTGGAACTAAAAACCGAATCATCAAATAATAAAAATGCTACTATCCAGATATATGTTGATGGAAAAAGAATAGGTGGAAATTTTGACCTTAAGTCTGGAGGTAAACCCTTTGATGTGTTCAGAGTTGGTTCTATTGAATTTTTGAAATATGAGGAACATACCATTACTGTTAGTTCACTAATGCCCGGGAAACTAACATGGGACTTTTTACGATTTACACCGGAATAAAATAATGGAAAGAAACTGTAACAATTATAATAACTGTCTTAAGAATAATTTTAAGAACATCATTTTCAGTTTGAAATGGATTCTTTTAGTTCTTGTTCTTTTCTTTATTGGTTGCAATAAGGAATGGGAAGATCATTATCAGCCTGATGATCAATCAGTAAATATGAATTTGTGGGATGTTATTTGTGAGAATGAAAATTATTCAATATTTAAAGAATATATTACAAGCTACCAATTAGATACATTATTTTTCGGAAATCAACAATACACTATCTTTATTCCTAATAATGAGGCCTTTACAAATTTGCCAGATACTTTAATAATAGATGATTTTGTACTTAAACATCTAATATCTCCCAATATTTTAAACCTGAGAAATATTTCTCAGGAAAAGAAATTACAGACATTTTCAGGAAAATTTGCCCTAATTGAGAAACTGGATGATAATTATTATTTCGACACACAAGAAATAGTTGATGTAAGTCCTTTGTTTCTTAATGGACGATATTATGAAGTGAAAGACTTACCATTTGCCCTTCCAAATTTTGAAGAGTACTTTAAGCTTCACCTTCCTGTAATATACGACTATATAGAATTGAAAGATTCTGTATATCTGGATAAGAGTTTGAGCAAACCAACTCACTTTGATGATGATGGAAATACTGTTTATGATTCAATATTTTCTGTTGTAAATCTTTTTGAAAACAGATATTATCCTATAAGTGAAGAATCAAGAGATTATTTTGCAACATTTATACTTTCATCGGATGAGCAATATAAATACGCACTTGATATGATGGCTCAAAGTATGGGGGGTAATTTTCAGTCTCATAACGATATTCCGGCAGATTGGCAGGAATTAATTCTTCTCCCTACTACTCTTGATAACGGTATTTTTGAAAATATACTCAGTCTGGAAGAACTTGCAGATCCTAACTTATTAAATATCAACGGCGAAAAAGTTAATCTTGATGTTTCAACTATCGATCCGGAATCAAAAATTCAATGTAGCAATGGCGTAATTTACGGCTTATATAATTATGAAGTTCCTGATTCTTTATATATGGGTGAACAAAAGATTGAAGGAGAATCCCTTGTCGATACTATAGGCCTTGGAAAATTTACCTGGAAAGATTTTGTAAAAGTAGAGGGTGAAATTATTGAGCCAGAAATGGCAAAATCTGAAGATGCATCAGAAGGAAAGGCGGTTTTAGTTAGATTAGGGAGATCATTTACTGGCGAATATTCTGTTGAATTTTCATTTTATAATGTGTTTCCGGGAAGACATCGCCTTGTTTGGCAAGCGAATTACCGACCGTCGGGAGTTTATAAAATATACATTAATGATGAACAAATAAGTGAGTTCGATACCTATAAATTGAGAAATACTCTTTTGAGTGTTACGGGGGATTTATTCCTGCCGAATGAAGCCGGATATAACAAAAAAGACTTTTGGGTTGAAAATTTAACCGATTTCGGAGAGGTGAGAGTTAGATTTGAGTATAAAGAGAAAGGAAGCGTATCTGATAATGGATTCAATATTGATTTTGTTTCACTAATTTCTGCTCCATTATAATCTGTTCAAAGTGTAATATGAAGAAAACAGTCGTAAATATTATCTTTTTATTCATCCTTTTATCGGGCGGGAAAACATTGCATGGACAGGATTCATCCGTTTTGACCGGAACAATAAGGGGGATTTTGGCTGAAGCAGTTCAAAATGTGTCTGTTAGTGTTGAAGGTGTTGTTGGTATTCCGGTTATTACTGATTCTGCCGGACAATTCTCAATACTTATCCCGGATAAGAACTCTGTACTGATAATTACTCCACCTGAAGAATATAAATCTCAGAGACTATTCATTGGAAGCAGAACCAATGTAGAAATTAGACTTACGCCCGTTGATTTACGAAGTAATCAGGATGAGGCTATATATTTCTTTGATTTTGAAAAGGAGAGGAACTCTATTTCATCCTCATCTGTATTAGACACCCGGTCTCTATATGAGAGCTCCAATATTTCCATAGACGAATATTATAATGGTAATATTTCCGGCATATGGGCTCCGGGACAATCTGGTATGCCCGGAACAGGATCTGTATCTTTTATTAATGGAATTCATTCATTAAACGCCAATACTCAACCCTTATACATTGTTGATGGGCAAGCTCTTGAATCAACAGGAATAATGGAATCTTTTGTCGATGGATTCACTTATAACCCACTTGTAGGAATTAATCCTTCAGATATAACCAACCTTACAATAATTAAGGATTATGCGGCAACTTCCATATATGGTATGCGAGGTTCCAACGGAGTAGTACTGATTGAAACACTCAAGCCTACAGAAGTTCAAACGGTAATTGATTTTTCTTTCCGTACTGGCATAAGTACTTCACCAGGGCAACTACCTCAACTGAATAGCGATCAATACCGAAGCTTTGCCAAAGAAGTATTAATGAGCTCAGGTACTTCTGAAGAGGATTATCCTTCATTATACCCGGGTTTATATGTTACTGAAAATGACGACAATTCCTTTGTTTATAATAATAATACAAACTGGCAGAATACTATATTCAGAAATTCCAGAATGGAGGATATTTATTTTAGGATTCTTGGTGGTGATGAAATTGCTAAATATGGACTTTCCATTGGTTATAGGAATAATGAGGGAATAATAGATCAAACAAGTTTCAATAGAATTTCTGTAAGATTTGTTGGAGATTTCAATATGTTCCAGTGGCTCAAATTCAGTGTTAGCTCTAACCTTTCCAGTAATACATCGAACCTAAAGGAATCGACAATAATCTCACAAACCAGCCCAATATATACTGGCTTAGCTAAAAATCCATTAATGGTTCCGTATTCATTTGATGAAGACGGGAATCAGCTTACAGTAGTTGAAGATGTTGATGAGATGGGTGTTAGTAATCCAATGAGTGTAATTGATGGATTTGAGGCGGTGAACAGAAATTACAGGTTTCTTACAAACTTCAAAATGGTTGGAGATATTTCGCGAAACTTCAAGATAAACAGTGCCGTTGGAATTAATTTCAATTCAATGATGGAGAACCTGTTTATGCCGAACCTTGGAATGGAACTGTATGCACGGGATGAAGCATACAATATTTCGAAATCACTTTCAAACTATTTGTTCTCAATTTCCAATGATAATTTTATTAACTATAAAGCGGAAATAGGTAAGTCACATGCTATAAACACGAATCTGGGCCTAAGATTTAATATCAATAAATATCAACTAGACTGGGGAATAGCTAAAAATTCTTTTGAAAATGATGAATATACGAGCTTGCAAAGTGGAACGTCAAATTTGCGCGAGATGGGTGGTGACAACGGGAACTGGAACAGGATGGCCCTGTATGGGAATCTAAATTATACCTTCAGAGATAAATATAGTTTAAGCTTAAGTGCTGCCGGAGAGAACTCAACAAGGATTGGACCAAATGCAGAAAATGTCGTATTTGTTTCAGATATTCCTTTTGGATTATTTTACTCATCAGGGCTTTCATGGCGTATCTCAAATGAAGCTTTTCTTTATCAGGTATCATGGATTGATGATCTTAAACTAAGGCTGAGTTACGGCAAAACCGGAAATGATGATATAGGTAATTATGATGCTTTTAATTATTTCTATATCCTTCATTATCGAAATACTACAGGAATGGTTCCAGGACCAAAAACGGATGAATCTTTATCTTTTGAAGAATCTTATCAGGGCAATGTTGGCCTGGATTTTGCCACCTGGGGTAACCGTTTAAGGCTATCTGTAGATCTTTTCAAAAATCGTACTGAAAATCTGCTTGTTAATAAATTGCAGGAATCATATTTAGGACATACTTACGTTCCTGTCAATAGCGGAGAGATTGAAAATAAGGGCTGGGGAATTGATCTTTCAGGAAGAATAATTCAGAATAAAGATTTTTCATGGGATGCCGGAATAAATATCTCCCGTTTTACAAATAATGTTATTTCTATAGATAACAACCT
>JAGLSB010000614.1 GCA_023135955.1 Bacteroidales bacterium
ATATAATTTAATTCCAGAAAATGATTGTAAATTTATTATTTGGAGCTTTCTTGTGTAAACAATATATAGTTACCTTAATTAATTCTTTCAGATTTTGATCAGTTATTCAATAACAAGCTGAAACTTCCTGATAAAATCAGGATCAATGTCTACTCCGGATCCGGGCCCGGTTGGAACTTTAACAACTCCATTCACACTTTGAAGAGATGATGTTTTACATCCAAAAACAATATTGGTTTTGAATCCTTTAAACTCATGATGAGGCATAGCATTAGGCAAAGCTGATGCAAAATGCATCATATAAAGATATCCCAAATCACCACCCGACATATGTGGTGTACAGGATTTTCCAAGTGCGTTGGCCATTAATGCAACTTTCATTGCCCTTATCATACCTCCAAAATAGAAGAAATCGGGCTGGACAATTTCAAGACCGTTGTTGGCGAGCAACCAACGAAACCCATGAAGGCTGAATTCCTGTTCTCCACCGGCAACCGGAATTGACAGAGAATCGGCAACCTGTTTGGTTTCCTCGTACCAATTAAATGGAACAGGTTCCTCAAAAAACTGATAATTGTATTCTTCCAGTAATTTCCCTACACGTATCGCTTCCTCAACCGAATAGAAACCATTTGAATCGGCATACAATACCATTTCATCGCCAAATGTTTTCCTTACCAAGGGGATTATTGTTTCTGTCCTTCCGGGAGGGCCAACAGCATTTATATCATCAGTGTGATACATAAGTCCACCAACCTTAATTTTAAGCGCCCGGGCATTGTTCTCGTTCACATCCCTTGTTATCAGTTCCATAGACTCCCCGACTGGTTTCTCGCGATATTCGGTGGCCTGATACACTTCAATATCCGGATGATGAATATCCCCTATCAGCTCGCCAATAGATTTTTCAGCAATATGCCCCATCATATCAAGAATCGCAAATTCGAGAGTTGCAAGAGGGACTCCAAGTGCCAAGCCTGATAACCTGAAATTAAGTCTATAGATATATACTTTTTCTATTAAGAGGTCAAGATCACGTGCATCTTTATCAATAAAAAAGGGCTGTATCAGGTTTGTAAAAATCGGGTACAGAGTCCGTAACTGGCTACCGTGACCAACAGAAATACCTACAGCTCCATCCTTAGAGCGTACCCGGCAAAGAAAATTATTTTCAAAACGCAGTAATTCAATAGTTTCAATAATAACCGGTGAAGGAAACAATTCTTTCCTAAAAACAGGTTTTCTTAGAATTTGATCCAGCTTTTCATAATTGGCCTTTACTGCAGGACTATTGATTGAATCGCTCTGACTACAAGATGAAAGTGGTAAAGTAGTAGCGAGTCCTCCGGTAATGGCAGTTGAGATAAAATGACGTCGGTTGGTTTTCATAGTAAGGGTTTACTTTTCTTAAATGATTCAGTCCTTTTTTAAGGTTTGTAATTAATTACTTAAAAATACTACGATAAGCATTATCCTAATTTTAACCCTTTGCTTCAGAATCACTTACCATTTTCTCAACAATCTTTGTAACACTTCGGAAATCAATCTTACCGGTTCCCATCATTGGTAAATCTTCAATAACCAGAAATTGCCTTGGAAGCGCAATATTAGGAAGTACATCCATCATCTTCTTTAGTATCTCAGTTTTATTTACTTCTTTGGTAACAGTTGCAACTATTATTGATCCTTTAACTTCGTCATATAATTCAACAATACAACATGAAACACCTTCAGGAAGGAATTGCTCGAGTGTGTTTTCAACCTTCACAAGCGAGACCATTTCTCCTCCAATCTTCACGAATCTCTTAAACCGCCCTGCATGCCACAAGTAATCATCCTCATCAAAATATCCCATATCACCCGTATTATACCAGCCATCAATAAGTGCCTCTTTAGTAAGTTCCGGATCATTATAATATCCTTTCATTATCAGGTCTCCTTTAACCATAATTTTTCCAACCTCACGAGTTTTGCAATCTTCGCCAGTCTCAAAATTCTCAATCCTTACCTGCACACCAGGAATTACTTTACCAACACTGCCTGGTCTGTTAAACTCTTGTGAATTTACAGTTATAACAGGTGATGTCTCCGTTGCCCCATATCCTTCAAGCAGCGTTACTCCGTGCTTCTTCATCCATCCATCCCGAAGTGCATCTGGACACTTATCTGCACCTGCCACCATTAACCTTAAAGACTTAAAATCTCCGGGCTCAGATTTCTGCAGATAACCCCAGAAAAAACTCGGGGTTCCAACCATAATTGTTGGCTTTTCATCACGGGCAATATCACTAATTGTTTTATATTCGAGCGGATTAGAATAGGTTACCATAGTCATTCCATAATAGAGAGCTACCCATAGGTTTACCGTTAAACCAAAAATATGAAAGAATACAAGGTTGGCAAGTAATACATCTGACTCATTTAAATCTACATAGCCGCCGAAATTAACAATATTAGATACAAGATTCAGGTGTGTAAGTTGTACTGCCTTCGGGTCCTTCTCGCTACCACTTGTAAAAAGGATAGCTGCAGTATCATTTTCATCCCCCTTATGAATACTATTTAGTATCATACTAACCGGAAGCTTTGTCTTTAGGGCTGCTTTGAGTTTATCTCCGGTTGATACACTTTTCATTATATCTTCTAAAAATACCATACCTTCAACAACAGGACACTCGATTTTTTCAAGCAATGCCTTGGAAGTAATAATAGTTTTAAACCCACATTTATTCTGTGCATACCTGGAGTTGGCCTCTGCACCAGTAGAGTAGTTAATCATTACAGGAATCCTTCCGCTCATTAATGCACCTACTGTTGCCAGGGTACATCCTGCCGATGTAGGAATCATTATTCCAATGAACCCTTTATCATATTTTTTAAATTTTGATGCGATAATAAGTGCGCCAATCAAAGCCCTTGAGTAAGTAACCTTACTACCAGTGGTTTTGTCAATAATTGCAAGCTTTTTGCCATGCTTTTTTGCTGAACGTACAAATTGCTGATGAAGTAACATAATGGTTAGTATTAGTTAAATTTATATCTAAATGAAAAGGAAATATGATTCTTTCGCATCTGTTAACAAATGTTTTTTCAATTGAGCATTTTCAAATCTATAAAAAATAATGATACTATCAAATTGTCCGTGAACCAATGGCTACAACCAACATATTCAGGGAAGTAAATTTTCATTGTCTTTAGAATCCTATATAGACTCCACTTTGTTTCGGTTTGTACATTACAATAATTTTTACATTTAATGGTGTTAGGTGCCCACCTCAAAGTAATTGTCTCCACCTTCTGTGGGGAGATTAGTTCCTTAGTAATATAAAGTAGAATTGAAAAAAAATCTATTACTTTTATTTCAGTGAAAATCTGGATTCGACATAAGTCAAACAATTATGAGCACAAATGCAATACCAGTAAACTCCATTATTCCTGGTAGAGTTACATCTGTAGATTTCTTTCGTGGTTTTACTATGTTTCTTTTATTAGGTGAATCTACCCTCCTTTTTGAACATTTTCTTGAGATGGATAGTAGCATAATGCAATTTTTTGGTACCCAACTACACCACCATGAATGGAATGGACTATATTTATGGGATTTGATAGCACCTTTCTTTATGTTCATTGTTGGTGTTGCTATTCCCTTTGCTGTTGCCAACAGATTAAAAAAGGGACAAAGCATGAAAACAATTACGCATCATGCAATAAAACGATCCTTTATATTATTGTTTTTTGGCTGGTCACTCTATTTCATTTGGGAGGGCAGGCTTGTTTTCAAATTCCAGAATATTCTTTCCCAGCTATCAGTTACTTATATGGTGGCTTTCCTGTTAATGAATAAGAGTTATAAATTTCAGTTGATTCTTAGCCTGCTGCTGCTTTTACTTATTGATCTTGCATATCGCTTTTTCCCTGTTGAAGGATTTAATAATCCCTGGGTAAATTTCGAAAATCTTGGAGCCTGGTTCAATAATAAGATTGAAGGAGTAGATAAAGCCAGCGAGTGGGCAACATTAAATTTTGTTTCAACCACGGCTCATACAATTTGGGGAGCTCTTTGCGGCAAGCTGCTGATGAGCTCTAAATCACCCACAAAAAAGATTCAGATATTAATTATAGCAGGCATAACAGGATTAATCATCGGCTATTCCCTTGACCTTCTTAATGTAACTCCCATTATTAAGAAGATAGCAACTTCATCATTTGTATTTGCCAGTGGCGGGTGGGCTATTCTTGTACTTGCTTTTTGCTATTGGCTTATAGATGTAAAAAAGTCATTCATAAAAGGATCACGCATTTTTATAATTGTCGGAATGAACAGCATTTTTATATACATGTTCTGCAATATTGGCGGTGCGCGTGTTATAACTGAAATTATCAATCTATTCAGTAAATTATTATTTTCCTGGGGAGGTGAGATGATGGTAAAAATAATTACAGGTCTTGGTATCTGGGCTGCACTATGGTATATTTGTTACTGGCTCTATAAAAACAAAGTATTCATTAAAATTTAAAGATTGAATCCGCAAAATAAACCAGGCACTGAACAAATAATACCTAAGAAACTGTAAACTTTAAACCGACATTATGAACACAACACGTAGAAAATTCGTAAAGATGGCTTCTATCGCCGGGACTGGCATAGTAACTGCTGGTATGATTCCATTCAGCTCAAATGATAGTAATATTAGGTTTTTTAGTCCTCTTGATGGAGATATGTTATGTGAATATGATGGTAAGGTAGAAAAGGGAGGCTTAACTACAACCGTTGAGATTGAGGCCCCAATTGGTTCAAAAATTAAGATAAATGGTCTTAATGCAAAATATGCGGATAAATTATATTCTTCCAAGGTGCATTTAAAAGATTATGAGAATGTTATTGAGGTTGAAGATGTAAATACCGGGGAAAAGCAAAGCATTACTATATTCTGGTTGAAAAACTTTACAAATAAATACAGATTGTCTTTAGATGATAATATCTGGTTTCTAAAAGATATTTCTGTTAATGCTAATAAGTATGAGTCGATATTTGAAAATTCGTATCTCGCTTTATTAAAGGAAGTCCATGAAACATATGGTACAAAAATCCATATAAATATTTATTACCAGACGGAAGGATTCAATCTTTCACAAATGACTACTAAGTTCAGGAACGAATGGAGAGAGAATTCCAGGTGGCTCAGATTAAGTTTTCATGCCCTGCAAAATGATCCTGATAAGCCATATATTAATGCCGGTTATGAGCAAGTAAAAAAGGATTGTGACAAGGTAAAGGAACAGATACTTCGGTTTGCCGGAGAAGAACTGATTGGACCCGTAACAACACTTCATTGGTGTGAGGCTACTGTTGAAGGCTGCAGAGCTTTACGAGACTCAGGGTATACAGCACTAGCTGGATATTTCAAAGAGGAGGAGGGACAATACCCCGTGTCCTACTACCTCAATAAGGAAAGGGCGAAACATGTAGATAAAAGACATATATGGCGAGACAACAAGGAAGGTATTATATTCTCAAAAATTGCAATTGTTATAAATAACCAAGATCTTAACAAGATTGGTCCATTCCTCGACAATTATAAGAATGGTTCCCGCACGCCGGGATATATGGATCTTATGATTCATGAACAATATTATTATCCCCATTATAATGATTATCAGCCAGATTACAGGCAAAAAGTATTAACTTCAGCTAAATGGGCAACAGAGAATGGTTATAAACCTGCCTTCTTAAGTGAATGTATTTTTGATTAATAAAAATAAAGACCCACTGCAAAACTCCTCCTTAAACTAAAAAACAAATTATTATGATAGTAAGAAAATCATGGTTGAATTATATGATCGGGAGAAAGATCCGGCAGAATCAACAGATGTAGCCGGAGAATTCCCGGGAATGTGCAGGAGATGATTAATATTATGGATGAAGAATACAGCCATAATGAAGTCTTTCCTTTCACTCAACGAAAATAGATTACACCATCATCCCATTTTATATTAATAATCAAATAATCAAGAGAATGAAAAGAATAAGTTTTTTAATGTTTATTGTACTCAGTATTTTTTTATCTGATACAGTGCTCTCACAGAATAGAATTCCAGTTATTCCAGAAGTAACTAAAGAAGATCAGATATGCTTTGCCATGTACACAGTACAGAATAATATAATGAGAATGTCGGCTCAGCTTTATCCTCTTGATGACGATGACGATCGTTTTGTTCGTCTGGAGATTAATAAAGAAGGTACATGGATTGAAATTGACAGGGAAAGAATTAATGAAAACAGTTATAATTCTGTTGATGATGCCAGAGCCTGGAATGTTCTTTTTCGTGTTGAGAGCTGGAATTCAAAAAATGATGTCGATTATCGTGTTGCTCATGGTGAGAAAGCTTTTTTCTATGGGAAAATCAGGAAAGACCCGATTGATAAAGAGACAATTGTTGTGGCTGCTTTTACAGGTAATTCTAATAAGGACAGAACCTTGCGACCCGATTTAATAGCAAATCTTAAAGCCCAGGATCCGGATCTGTTATTCTTTTCAGGCGATCAGTCAT
>JAGLSB010000615.1 GCA_023135955.1 Bacteroidales bacterium
GATTAATAGATGGGTATTGCTGCTTAAGTGGAATGGTTGAAGCAACATCACATTGCTGTATGATCTCATTTGGGAGACCCGATTCTTCAGTTCCAAAAAGAATTCCAACTTTACTAATTGACTTCTGCTTTTTTTTAAGGATTTCAATCGCACCACTAGGAGTCAGATAATCTTCTTTTGCCGTTCTTTTTTTTGCTGTTGTGCCAATGACAAAATCAAGATCGGATATTGTATCATAAAAATCCTCATGAATTTTTGCTCGTTCAAGAATGTCATGAGAACCATGTGCCATCATTTTAGCTTCATCGGCTAGATGATCGCAGGGATCGATAAGTCTTAGCTCATTAAATCCCATTGTCTTCAAAGCTCGTGCCGCAGAACCAATATTACCGGGAACACCGGGTTTATAAAGTATGAAAACAAATTCCATTTATTGTTCTTTAATAAATTTATCGATCAAGTCTTATTGGTTTGTTTTTTAAAATCTTACATATCCCTATATCAAGTTCAGATATTACTGATTTGGAATAGCTAATTCCAATAAGCTCAAACATCAATTATGATCTAGTAGCCTGTCTTTAATCATATTATAACTTTTAAGTTTGAACATGAACCAGACATAAAACTTAGCGAAATTAGGAGAAAAAATAAATATTTCATATCATTGGAGGTAAATTTCGCTACTTATTCTTGTAAGCCAAGATAGTGAATTTTGAATGAAATTGCTCAGGCCGTTAGAAGGTTCATTGGACTCGTTCGAAATAACGGCAATTGAGGTTTACAAAAACAAATGTAGTGTAATCATTGTTTTAAGTACATACTAATAAAAAGATAATTCTTGAATGATAAGAAATCAATAATCATCCAACTCTAAAACCAAAACATCATGAAAAAACTTGCCCTTTTTCTGATCGCTTTTATGTTAATTTCCTGCGAATATCAAATAGAGAATGAAATTAAAAAATCTGTTAAGTTCCAGATGAGAAATTATCCGGAATCAACATTACAGGATATATACAAAAACTTCTTTCAGGATGCATTTGGCCCAGGTCATCTTATAGAGGATACAGAAGCTTGCCTTAACAACCTTCAAATTGAACTAGGGCAATTTGAAAGCGGCAAATTAAAAACAGTCGTTGAACCCCTTGGCTACGAAAACAATTTTGTAAGAGTTGATCTTTCTGTAATTAAAGATGGAATTGTAAGCTATGAAGACTATGCCCGGGCCTTCATAGAAAGTGGTATTTACTTTAGTGAACCCAATCTCGATGAATGGATAAATGAATGGCAACAGATAGTTGAAATTATAGAGGATTTGGATCTGGAAATACAAAATTTTGATGCCGATAAAGAAAAACTAACCAAGATGCTGGAAAATGGTGAATATGTAGTTCACCACAGTAAACAATTTATCGACAACTATGATCCGCATTATCGGATTATTCAGAAAGAAATTTTTGATAAGGAATTATTAGCATTTTTTGAATAACCGGTTTTCATTATTTTTCAAATGTAAAACGAACTCCCAATCTGGCATTAATACCCTCGGCCGGATATCCTTCAGAATAAAAATACTCTTTATCGAGTAGGTTATTTACAGCAAGCTGTAGACTTAATGAACTATTCAATTCAACATTTAAGCCTGCATCAAGTAATCCGTAGCCACCTGTATAAAAAGATCCGTCTGTGTATGAATAACGATCAGATATAAAGCTGTACTGAAAATTGAATAGTGCTTTTTCCTTGATTATTATCTCTAATGACATTCCCAGATTGTGATTTGGTATATCAATGAATTTGAACTCAGGATCGTCAGGATTTTCAATATATAAATAACTATAATTCAATCTGAATTTATGTCCTGCTTTAAGGCTAATCCCAAGTTGAAAATCGGTTCCATAGCTAAGAGATTTTTCAATATTTTGGTATTGAATAGTATTGGGATCGACATTGGTATATGCAATTTTATTCTTTGAATTTATGTGAAAAATCTCTGTGTTAAGAAATAATAAACTATTGTTAAAGCTGTATCCCAAAATTAAATGATTGGCTCTTTCTGCTCCAAGATCAGGATTTGGCAAACTCCTCCCAAGACGATATGAGTACCTTTCCTTTAGAGTTGAGAATCTTGAATTGGCAGATAAGCTAAGCGATATTTTATGGTAAATGGAAGGTAATAAAAAGGCACCGAGCCTGTAATTCATGGCTCTATCACTTCCCGACACCATTTTCGCAATTGAATCTTCATTAGTAAAATATTCTTCAGCACCCGTATTCGATTTCAGATTCCATGAAACGCCTCCGATAAGGTTTAAACTTTTATTTATTTTATATGCATCTTCAATAGCTACAGAAAAAATATTATCTGAAAAGTTTAGAAAAGGAAGATCAGTGCCGCTCTGCTCAGTATGAATGTCTCTTTTAAATTGTGTGGCAATAGATACATCGTTATTATCAATTCCGGAAAAACTATAATTTAAATTCGCACCATAAGTTTTATCATCATAAATACTGTTGAAAGCGTATCGAAAAGTCTGAGTGGAATAACTTGAATCATCGTATGACTCTAATAAATTGTAGAATTTATCAATGTATAAACGGCTAATTAGGGATGAATTCTTTCCAATAGCTGTTTTGGAACTAAAATATAGGCTCTCCTTGTTCCAGTCAGGCATTTGCCAGTACCGGGGCGATTGAATATCTCCTTCATATACCGGTATTCCCTTTTCACCGTCCATGCGATTATATGTTAAAACATATTCATTATTCTCATCTATTGAATATCCTAATCTCAAATTTCCATTTAAATCCAATTCATACGAGTTATCTCGTGTTCCATCATCTAAATTATTTTCGTCCTGGTAGCTTTTCGACAAGCTCCATGATTTCAAATTATGATATGATAATCCTCCCAAATAGAATAAATTGCCACTCTTTCCTCCTAATCTTAGATTTTCCACAATCCCATTATAACCATTACGTCCAAACTTCAGACCTGAATACACATCAATTTCAAATGGATTCATTGGCTTTGAAGTTATAAGATTTATGGCTCCTCCCATTGTATTCGGTCCATAAAGTAAGGATGTGAATCCTTTGGAAATTGTAATTTTTTCATAATTCCAGGACAGAAAACGACTTATATCTATGTTCCCGTCGTAATTGGAATATACAGGTACGCCATCGATCAATAATGAGATCTGTCGTGAATCAAATCCCCGAATAAATATTGTACTTTCATTTCTTGCACCTCCCCTCCCTACTATTATTCCTGGCAACTCCTGAAGTGACTCAGAGAGATTATTATTACTATGTCTTATTAATTCTTCCCGACTCCTGGATATTACTGGTTCATAATCAACTTTTCTCGACACACTAACTTCTCCTAATTCAAATACTTGACTTATAGTATCAGAATCATTCTGCGCCATCATATTTATTATGCTAAGAAATAATATTAAAAGTGATACAAATTTTTTCATGCTCTCTCAGCTTATATTGAGTCTTTAATCTCTATTCAAATTCTCATAAAGAAACTTTAAACATGGTTAAAAACTACAATCCAAAAATGAAGCTGCAAATTTAAAATAATATATAAGCCAATTTACGAAATTGTATTGATAAGGATTTTATCAAGATTTCGATATTCCCGGTCCGAGTTATAGGTACATATATAACCGTCTGATTCTCTGATTCAAAAATTGCATCTTAATAAATCAAGCGAAATAATAATAAATTTTACTCTGAAATCTTTAACAATATTTTAAGATGTTTCTCAGGGTAATTTTCGAGTAAAGTGAAGGCATCTTGAATATCATCTAGGTTCATAATTGAAGTAATCATTGAATCAGGATTCAATCTTCCTTCAGTAAGAGCCTCAATGCTATCCTTATATTCCCCATGACTTACACGGGAAGTAACCAGGGTTGCTTCCTTCCAAATCAATTCTTTCATAAGAATTTCCGCGGGTTCATCACTGAGTCCAAGTACACAC
Source organism: Bacteroidales bacterium (assembly GCA_023135955.1). Lineage (GTDB taxonomy): Bacteria > Bacteroidota > Bacteroidia > Bacteroidales > JAGLSB01. Next base: position 3,995 of record JAGLSB010000615.1, read on the forward strand.
ACCTTTCCCCCTCCTCTAATTGAGTTTATACAAGAACGGACAGGATTTAATCTCTCCGGAATAATTTCGGCATGACCAACAGCCTCAAAAGCCAGGTCAACACCAACATTTCCTGTAAGCTCTTTTACTTTTTTGATAGGATCAGTAAACCGGGCATTTATTACCTCGACATCAGTATACACAGACTTAACCATTTTAAGCCTTTCTTCAATAATATCAACTACGAACACTTTTCCGTTACTTATCGTTTTTGACGCATGTAAAATCGATTGTCCTACTTTACCCGCCCCCCAAATTACAAATGAATCTTCCTCCTTCAGTTTCGCTCTTTTACAAGCATGAAATCCAATGGATAAAACTTCAATCAATGCAGCATGTTCATCTTTGACCTTCTCAGGAACGGGATAAATCATTTCCGGCTTTACACTTACATATTCAGTAAATCCACCATCAAGATCAATACCAATTAGCTTTAGAGCCGTACAAGCAGGATAATGTTTTCTCTGGCAAGCCTGACATTCTCCACAAGGAATAATTGGATCAACAGTTACTTTTTGACCTATTGATAGTCCTGAAACATTCTTTCCAACATATTCAATTCTACCGGCAAATTCATGACCAGGGATAAAAGGTAATTTTGTCCGTGGATGAAACTCGCCATTAAAAATATGCTGATCTGTACCACAAATACTAGCATATGTATTTTTTACCAGGACTTCATCCTCATTTATTGCTGGCTTGCTTTTTTCTTCAATTACAAAGTTCCGGTAATTCTTTAAAATTGCTGCTTTCATAATTATTCTGGAAAAAGTGTCTTTATTAAATCATTTTTATGTGTCCTGTCATGATTTACAATTCCAAAGCTACCTTTATAGTCCCAGTTTGCCCATGATATATCATTCTCTTCCAATATTGCTATAATATCGGAATACCATAATAGCATATCTTCGGACTCAACTGTAGGAAGACATCCAAACTCTCCACAGTATAGGGGCAAATTATGCTCCAGTGCAAATTTCAAAGGTTTTTGAATATCCGAGATCATAGAATCGCGTGTATAACTAACCGCCTGACCTTTCATAATATTAGCAAGTTCCTCAGGCAGAACAGCCAGATCTTCCTCTGCTATAATTACACCTGGATAGTGAACAGGACCATTATAATCTTTAATAAAAGTCCATCGTGCCATATGATGGGTAAAAGCAAAAGGATGATAAAAATGAAAGCTTAGAATTATATTCTTATCATTTTCAGGAATTACTAAGTCATCGAAAGTATTTACACTTTGCCACCTGTTTGAGCCAATAACAATTTTTCTTTTTGGTTCAATTTTGCGAATATCCTTCACTACCCGGGCAAGTAATTTATTCCAGTCATTTGGATCATCAGCAACAGCCTCATTCATAATTTCATATGCCAGAAGACTATTAGAGTATTCTTTAAATTCCTCAGATAATTGCTTCCATAAATTCACCAGTTTATCTTGTTCGGCAGTATCCGTCCATAATGGTCTTGTTTCTGAATTAAAATGATGCGAACGAATAATATGTAAATCAATTATAATACGCAATCCACTTTCCATGCACCAACTAATTGCATTATGCAACAACTGAAATGCCTCTTCTTCCTTATTCCCTTCTTCATCCCAAAGTTGCACTTCATCTACAGGTAAACGAATATGATCATATCCAACGGAAGCAATAAATTTTACATCTTCCTGAGTAAAATATTTCAGACGATCTACTCCCCTACGTTTACTTTGAGATAACCAGTGAGATATGTTAACCCCTTTATTAACAGTAAACTCTTCCAATTCAGAACTCTGAGAGCAGGAAGTCAATAAAAAAAATACAAAAAACAATGATAGTATATTTTTATTCATAGTATTTGAGAATTTTAAAACTGATCCTTTTGGGTAATATATTTCGAATTAATTTTTACCAGCTACAAGGACAAAGATATTTCTTTGTGTGTCAAAATTAATCACTTCATAAAAAGAAAAAAGGGAAACTAAAAGTTTCCCTTTTTTTTAAGAATTTATTAAACCGGCATATCTGGAAGTTTCCAACCTTCTCTATATTTATGATTTACCAGCTCTTTGGCATATTGCTTAGCGTTAATTGGATCGGTCCATTTTTTATTAAATGTTGGATGACCATCATGAATTTCAAATCCATCTTCAACAACAACTTTAAACTTATCTTTGTCACCAATATTAGTAAACTCCATATTCTGACCGTCCCATTCCAATTCCTTATTCAAGGCCTGTAATCTTACAGCCATAACACCCATTACAACCATTTCGTTAAATGGTCCGGCTTCATCAAATGCAGAAGCAGTTTCTACCCTGTTCTCAGGACTCTCTTTACATGCCCTGATCCAATCTTGCTCATGACTGGTTTCTACACGTCTGCGGAATTTAGGCGCATCTGGAGTATTGCCAGAAAGTAACCATGGATCCTTACCATAACAACCACAAATCATTTTATCTTTTGTTCCGTGGAAGATAACACCGCCACCACCATTGTTCATATTCTTTCCGTCAGGCCAGCCTTCTGGTTTTTCTGGTTGTAGTCCACCGTCAAGCCAGGTAACTTTAACCTCTGGAAGATCAATCTTCATTTCTTTCTGTGCTTTCCTTTTAGGGAATGTAAGATTAACCATCTGAGCAGTTGGAGCGCAATCTGTTAATAAGAGAGTTGAACTACCCTGAGCTTTGGTTGGGTATCCCAGATCTAGTCCAACAAATACAGGATGTAAAATATGACAAGCCATATCACCTAAAGCACCGGTTCCAAAGTCCCACCAGCCTCTCCAGTTCCATGGAGTATATATATTATTATAAGGACGCATAGGTGAAGGGCCAATAAATAGATCCCAGTCAAATCCCTCGGGTATAGCCATTTCTTCTGATGGACGATTAAGTCCCTGGGGCCAGATTGGGCGATCGGTAAAAGCTTCAACATGTGTCACTTCTCCAATCTCACCATTCGCCAACCATTCGGTAGTTAAATTAACACCTTCTCCAGATGAACCCTGGTTACCCATGGAAGTTGCAACTTTATGTTTTTCTGCCAGTTTTGTAAGAAGTCTGGATTCATAAACACTATGTGTCAAGGGCTTTTGAACATATGTATGCCAACCTCTGGTAATAGC
>JAGLSB010000616.1 GCA_023135955.1 Bacteroidales bacterium
ATCAAGGAAATTTCCTTTAAGATCATTCAGATATATAGCATCGGGTGCAGATTCGAATATAATTTTTAACCTTTCTTCAGAGATTTTTAATGCTCCTTCTGCTAGTTTCTGCTTTGTAATATTTCTGATAGTACTTTGAATAGCTGCAATTTTTCCATTATTTTTTATAGCTCTTGCGGTATGAGACAACCATATAATTTGTCTTTTCTCTCCAATAAACCGGTATTCGAAGTCTTGGATATCTTTTCCTTTTAGTGCTTCCTGCATCACGCCAATTACTTTTTTCTTGTCGTCGGGATGAATAAATTCAGGAAGTTTCTTCTTTAGAAATTTATCTCCTTTATGTCCTATTACTTCATAAGCCTGAGGACTGATATAAGTAAGTTCTCCATCTGAATTTTGTATTAAAGTAAGATCAGAGCTATTGAGTACCATCATCCGGAATTTATCTTCGCTTTCTTTTAATTCATCGATCTTCTCCGAAACAGTTTCTTTAAGGCTGTTTTTTTCTACCCGTAACTTATCCTCTGCTTTCTTTATTCTTAACATCACATTCACCTGTGCTGAAATTTCAACAGGATCAATTGGTTTAGATAAAAAAGCATCGGCCCCCATGTTGAGACCTTTAGCACGACTTTCAGAATCGGTTTTAATGGCAGTTATCATCACTACAGGAATATGTTTTGTCAATTCATTTTCCTTTAATCTTTTGCATGTTTCGTAACCATCCATCTGTGGCATTATGATATCCAGGAGAATGGTATCAGGTTGCTTTTGTTGGGCAAGTTCAATTCCTTCTTTACCTGATTGTGCGATTAGCACTCTACAGTTTGGGATATGACTTTTTATTACAGCCTTAATTGTAGTTATGTTGTCTTGCTGATCGTCTATTGCTAGTATTGTTCTCATTCCTTTGATTATCGTCATTTACTCCGCGTCATTTGTGCTGCGCACGTCTTTTGTATTGTATCATTTATTTCATATCATTAAAGTGCCTTAATTAATGTAATAGTCCGTTAAACTTTTGTAATCTATTGACATAAAGAGTGTTATGATTATTGATTACATTTTTATAAAAGCCTTATTATCAGTAATTTAATTCATTATTCTCTCATTCATTATTCACCATTTATCGAAGTATTGTTAATGACTATACACTTAAAAACCTCCCAATCTCCCTCATCAATTCCCCCCTGTCTACCGGCTTCGAAATATATCCATCACATCCTGCTTTCATTATTTTTTCCTTATCACCTTTCATTGCCTGGGCTGTAACTGCTATCACCGGAATTTTTTCTGTTTCTTTATTTGTTTTAAGAATATGAATTACTTCTTCTCCTGCCATTTTTGGCAGCGACATATCGAGCAGAATAAGATCTGGGAGCTGAGATTGAGCTAAATCAAGACCTTCCTTGCCATCAAATGCTTCGTTAATATTATATTTCCCTTTCAATATTGCCTTTATAGTAGTCATATTATCCATATTATCTTCCACAATCAATATATCTGCCAAATCACCTGCTTTTTTCGTTTGCCTTTTTATTATTTTGATTTCTTTCTCCTTAATACCTCTATTCTCTATTTTAACCTCTCTCTCATCTCCCCCAGTTTTTTCATTCTCAAGACCCACCAGCATCAATTCTACTTTGAGAATCAGGCTCTCAACATCAATATCACCTTTATGAATTAGTTGTTGAATATTATTTGCGTTTAATTTCGAGAGGTCTTTTTTTGTAAGATCCTTTGCAGTGAGAATTAAAACAGGGATATTTTTAGTTGCTTCTGTACTTCTTATTTTTTCCAGAACTTCAAAACCATCAACTTCAGGCATCATTAAGTCTAAGATAATTCCATCAGGAAAAGTATGTTGGATGTAATCAAGTGCTTCCTGACCGCCCGTTGCTACATCTACTACGTAGTTCTCTCCTTCAAGAATTGTCTTCATCTGGACAATGGCATCCAAATTATCCTCTACAAGTAAAATCCGTTTTTCATCTACATTTTTATTAGAAATAAGTGCTTGCTCAATTTCTTCCAACTCAGATAAAATACGATTTATCTCCTGGTATAGATCCCGTGGAGTAGTATCACTTTTTTCAATAAGGGAGGAGACTTTTCCCCTAAGCTGCTTTTTTTCCCTGTCTGTAATGTTTTTTGCAGTAACAATAATTACAGGTAAATTTTTGGTTTCAGGTATTCCTCTTATTCTTTCCAGTACCTGGAATCCATCCATGCCCGGCATCAATAGATCTAAAACGAGAATATCAGGAACCTTTTCTTTCAGTTTTTTAATGCAGTCTTCCCCACTATTAGCCAAAATTGTATTGATATTCTCTTCTTCAATAATTTCGGCCATTTGTTTAAGCTCAAACTCATTATCATCAACTATCATTACTGATTCAGGAGCTCTGTTCAGTTTTTTTATTTCTGAGATCAATAATTTTTTATTTACTGGTTTATTTATATACCCTACTGCACCAAGAGCATATCCGGTATCTCTATCATCGGAACCTGAAACAACAATTACCGGAATATTTTTTGTTTCTGGATTATCTTTTAATTTCTGTAATACTTCCCATCCATCCATTTCAGGCATAATAATATCAAGAGTGATTGCAAAAGGTTGATGTTTTTCAGCCAAAATAAGGGCCTCTTTTCCAGATGATGCACTTATTGTATTATAATCTGATTTATGGAAATATTTTGAAATGTTGCTCACGATTTCTGGGTCATCATCAACAACAAGAATTGTCTTTTTCGAAGTTTTTGGATGGAAGGTTCCCAAGACTATTGCATCCTCTGGCTTGAATTCTCTTTGCCATTTTACAGGAACAGTAATAGTAAAAACAGTGCCTTCATTTAATTTACTTTTAACACTAATATTTCCACCCAGTACCTTGATCAATTTATAGGCAATGGCAAGGCCGAGTCCGGTTCCTTCGTACTGTCGGGAAGAAGAGCCATCAAGTTGTCTGAATTCATCGAAAATATGAGGGAGCATTTCTGCTGATATACCAATTCCGGTATCCTTAACTGCAATAATAACATTTTCTTTATCCTGTTTTGCTGAAACTGTTACAGATCCCTTTTCTGTGAACTTAACAGCATTACTAATAATATTTAACAATACCTGGTGTATCCTTGCTTCATCAGTTTCTACATGTGGTAGATTTTCATCCACATTCAAATTGAAAGAAATGCTACTGCTTTCAGTCAGAGCTTGCATATTTTCCTTGATAATAGTAAGCAGAGAATTAACTGAAACAGCCTGAGGCATAATATCCATCTTTCCGGCTTCAATTTTCGACAGATCCAGAATACTGTTTATTAGAGATAAAAGTCGTTTCCCGTTGCGTTCAATAATCTCCAGATAATTATTTTCATCATCGTCCAGTTTGCTTTTTGCCTGTGTAATTAATACCTGCGACAATGCATTAATGGAATTAAGTGGTGTTCGTAATTCATGACTCATATTCGAAAGAAACTCGCTTTTGAGTCGATTGGCTTCTTCCACTTGATTACGTTGAGTTTCAAGTTCAAGATTCTGTTCCTGTAATTCATCAGAACTGCGTTTCAATTCCTCTGATTGTTCCTGAAGTTCTTCAGACAGGGCTTCTAGTTTCTGATTGGATCTTGTTAGACTCTCAGCAAAGATGCGGGTTCTTTCTCCAACCATAAGATTTGAGTAAGAGGTATTTATTCCTGCCCATGATAATTTAAGGATGTCGTATGTTTCTTTTCTGAAATTTTGAATATTCACCAGGGAGATGATGGCTACTACTGTGTTATCAACTAATATTGGAATAGTAATAATTTCTCTGGGAATTGCATCTCCGGCACTGGTTTTAAATTTAAAAAGAGTAGTATCAGGAATATTCCTAAGATAAAAGATATTTTTTTCTGCAATTGCATTGCCAAGTTCTCCTTCTGGGTTATTAGCATTAAATGCTTTAAGCAATTCTTCATTTGCTCCAACAGATGCGAAATGTTCATATTGCATTGTGCCTTCATTCAAAACATAAAAAATGCTCATGTTGGCTCCGGTAATTTCCATTAATTGCTTAATGATTTCGGAACTAAATTGCTGCAAGGATGATTGCTTTATCATTTTATCGGAAATATCAGCTATACCTTTTTGGATAATATTACGGGACTCAATTGAAGAGGTCATCTCATTAACTGCAATTGCTAACGTGCCTAATTCGTCATTGGAATTGACAATATTTCTGACAGAATAATCTCCCTTTTTGATTGTTTCGGCTACGGTACTCATGTCGACAATAGGTTCTGAAATTTTCCTCGCTATCCAAAACACAATCAGACTAATTAGCAGGGCAGAAATAGCAAAAAGAAAAGCAAGATTTTTGGCCTGAATGTGAACCGGTTCATTCACTTCAGACATATCCTGCTTTGTAATAAAACCCCATCCGGTTTCAGAAAAGGAAGTAAAGGCAGCTAAAACATCTTCACCACGATAATCTGTTGTAATTAAAATTCCCGTTTCACCATTTGCAGCTCTTACAGCAGGCTCTGCCGATATTTTAAGGTTAAGAGGGGCATTATCATAGTAGCGGAGTCTGTTTAAAGCCACGACATCTTTATTAACGATTAGAGTTTCGCCTGTATTTCCAAGGCCGACTCTGTTTTGCAGCAAGGGGTAAAGAGACTTGTTTAAAGATATCCGGGCTACCACAATACCAATTATATGGGTGTTATGTTCTAAGCAGAATACTGGTATTGAGATTATCATCTCTGGTTTATCCAATAATTCTGAGTAATATATGTCTTCCATGTAAATTTCTCCTGTTTCTAAGGGTACTGAAAAATAGGGTTCAATAGATTTATTTGTACCTTCATAAGCCATTCTTGATGAAAGTTCTACAGTTCCGGAAATGGTGTTTATAAAAAATATCTCATTATAATCGTTAAGATGTTTTGAATATCTGGATAACAATTTTCTTGCAGTTTCTAATTTTTCAATATCTTCAGCAGATTTCGATTTCTTTTCAAAAATATTTTCCAAACACCTGATCTCATAATCTTCCGAAATAGACTTCAGATCTCCTTGTCTTTCAGAAAACCAATGATCTAATTGTTGTACTTTCAAATCACGAATGGCGGATAGCTTATTAAATGATTCTTGATTAATCGAATGTTTCTGCTGGTTATAAGTTATCAGAATCCCAGTTAATAAAGGCGTTAGAGCCAGAAATAGAAACCAGAATGTTAAACGGGATTGGATGGATTTGAAGGATAGTATTTTCATCGTGTATATTTGGTTGAGTTGTTGAGTGGGTTTAGTTGTTTAGTAGTTTTATACTTAATTTTAGTTTCAATAATTATATATTTATTACCAAGATTCTTCATGCATTCACGCCAGTCAACTACCTTCCACCTAATGCCCGAACTCTTTCTTCCAGATCTTTGATAGTTTGTTCTCTGCCAACAAAAACCAATAGGGCATTGTCGAGTTCTTTATTTTTGTCTTCCAGTTCTTTGGTTCTTTCTCTTACTAATTCTTCAAGATGTTCGCGGTGTTTTCCAAGTTCTTCTTCGGCTTCTTTACGTTCAGTAATATTGAGATGAGTTCCGCTTATCCTAAGGGGCTTACCATCCTCAGCCCATTCTGTCACTCTTCCACGTGCGTTGACCCATACCCATTTGCCATTTTTATGAGGTTGTCTAAAAACAACATCATAATAGTCCAATTCTCTGTTAAAATGTTTGTCAAGTTGGGCATTCGCTATTGGCAGATCATCGGGATGAACATTATCTATCCATGTATTAATATCTATAGGTTCTAGTTCTTTGAGTGTATATCCCATGATTTCTGCCCAACGTTCATTTAATGTCAGTTCACCTGTCGGAATATTCCATTCCCAGGTTCCGGCATTTGTGCCTTTGAGAATATCTGTAAAATTTTTTCTTTGGATTTTCAGGGAATTTTCAATCTTTTTGCTTTCTGTTAAATCCTGGTAAACGGTAACAATTTCTCCTGTCGACAATTTGTAAATATAATTTTCCCTATATCCTTGTATCCTCTCGTCTTGGTAAACGGAAACAGGAAAATGCTCGGATTTTCCTGTTTTCCATACATTCTGAAAAACTTTAAAGAGTCCAAATTCCTTTACACCTGGAAAAGCCTTTGTCACTTTTTTACCAATTACTTTTTCTTTAGAGATTTGTTCAACTTCCTCTGCCATCGAATTAAATTCAGTAATAATAAAGTCCTCACCATTGTTGAATGATTTATATACTACTACGCAACTTGCTGTACTTTTAATAATTCCTTTGTATCTTTCTTCGGTTTCTTTTAGGGCTTCCAAAGTCTTAAGATGTTCTTTCTCCAAACTTTTAAGTTCAGAAAATTTAGTTCTTAGTTTATTTATCTCTTCTATGAGCTGTTCTCGGGTTTTGTTATTTAGTTTTCCCATCTTTTATTTTTTTGTCAATAGCTCCTTTTAGTCGTTGTTTATCTTCTTTAATTCGTTGAGCTCTCATCCTTTGGCCGATACATTCAGGCATTAGGAAAATACCTTAACATCAATCCACCTAATCTAATTTCTAAAATACTTATCAATCTTCTCCATTAACTCCTTTTTATTAATAGGTTTCGCAATATAATCATTACATCCGACCTCTATTGCTTTTTCACGATCTCCTGTTAAAGAGTATGCTGTTTGTGCGATTATTATTACATCTTTATTAAATTCGCGGATTTTCAGTGTAGCTTCATAGCCACCCATTTCCGGCATTTTGATATCCATCAAAATCAAATCAATATCTTTGTTTTCTCTGCAAAGTTCTATCGTTTCATTTCCATTTTTTGCATGCAGTATTTTTTTGCTTATATCTTCAACTAAAGCATCAAGGTAAATTTCGGAGGTTTCGTCGTCTTCTGCAATGAGTATATTTAGTTTTTCGAGTTTATTATTTGATTCTGTAACTAAAAAGACGTCTTGTTCGGTATATCTTGCATTAACTTGATTCTGGTAAGGTATTGCAAAATGAAATGTAGAACCAACTCCAATCTCTGATTCCAGCCAGATTTTTCCGCCAAGCATATCCAAATAAGCTTTTGTAATTGTCAATCCTAAACCAGCCCCTTCGTAATTGCTGGATAAACTTTGATCGGCCTGAACAAATCGTTGGAAGACTGCCTCTTGTTTGTCTTCTGCAATGCCAATACCAGTATCTTTTACATAAAACCTTAGTTCGGAAGAAGAATCGGTATCCACATTCTCGATAGTCTCAGTACTTGATGAATTAATTGATTCATCCCCTGAACATACTTTTTCAGAGTCTTCGGTTGCTGAGCTAGTCGAAGCAGTCAAAGAATAACCAAATTCTATGCTGCCATACAGGGTATATTTGATAGCGTTTTTTAAAAGATTGGTAAGAATTGCAAATAGTTTTTCGCGATCTGATTCAATAACAGCTTGTAGGTGGGGTAGAGCAACATTGTAAGAAAGGCTCAATCCTTTTCTTTTGGCTTCGGGTTTGAAGAAGGTATGAAGATATTCTAATTGCTCGTTAATATTAACTTCCGAAATAGTAAGCTTCATTTGACCCGCTTCTACTTTCGAAATATCTACTAAATCATTGATAATGTTAAGCATTCGTTTTCCACTCGACTCAATTATATCAATGTATTTTTGCTGTTTCATACCTTTAAGTCCGGGTTGTTTTAAAAGGCTCGCAAAGCCCAATATACCATTCATAGGTGTACGAATCTCATGACTCATATTAGCCAGGAAGGCTGATTTTAAGCGATCTGATTCCTCTGCTTTCTCTTTGGAAACAATTAATTCCGCCTGGGCTTTTTTACTTTCTGTTATATTACGTACTATAATAACCAAGCCTTTTCGGGAATTATCTTCGTTAAATAGCGGAACCTTAATAACATCATAAGTATTAATTTGGCCATCAGGCATTGTTAAAATTTCTTCTGCCTTAGAGATTGTTTTATTTTGCCATACAATTTCGTTTGTTTCTTCGCATGATAAAAGAGATTCTTTGTAGAAATTTGAATTATTTGCCAGTTCACGATCAGTTTTACCTTTAAAATCTGTATTTGTTAAATCAAATAATTCTAAACCTGATCTGTTTGCCTCTATCCATTTTCCGGCACCATCTTTAAAAAATATTGCATCAGGTGAAGCGTTAATTAAAGTTTTTAAACGTTGCTCGCTTTCTCTCAGTGCCGTAATATCTTCTTTAACAGCAAGGTAATTAGTAATTTTTCCCTTGTCACTTTTTATAGGAGTAATTGTTACTTGCTCCCAAAACAATTTTCCAGATTTTGTTTTGTTATGAAATTCGCCTGTCCAGATTTTTCCTGCTGAAATTGTTTGCCACATTTCAGTATAATATTCTTTAGATTGGGTTCCTGCTTTTAAAATTCGCGGGGTTTTTCCCAAAGCTTCTTCAGCTGTATAGCCTGTAAGTTCAGTAAATTTGGGATTAGTATATTCAATATTGCCTTCTTTATTTGTTATAACTATTGTGTTAGCACTTTGTTCTACTGCAGTCGAAAGTTTCTTTATCTCTTCTTCGGCTTGCATTCTATCTGTTATATCAAGATGTGTCCCGCTCATTAAAAGGGGTTCCCCATCTTCAGACCATTCAATTACTTTTCCTCGTGCATTCACCCAGACCCATTTGTTCTCTTTGTGTGGCTGTCTGAAAATAACATCATAATAATCTGTTTCTTTATTGAAGACTTTATCCAGTAATTTATTTGCCGAAGGCAGATCGTCAGGATGAACATGATTTATCCAGGTGTTAATATCTGTAGGTTCTAATTCTTCAAGAGTATAGCCAATTATTTCTGCCCATCGCTCATTTAGTAATACCTCACCTGTTTGAACATTCCATTCCCATGTTCCGGCATTTGTGCCTTCGAGAATATCAGCAATTCTTTGGCTTTGCTTCTTTAGCAAACCTTCTACTTCTTTCCGATCAGTAATATCACGGTAATTAAGGACAATAGAATTTATACTGGGTGAATTAAGAAGATTCTTTGCAGTTCCTTCGTAGTGATGCCAGGTTTTGTCCTTATGAAGAAATCTGAAATTAATCTGCTCAATTTTTTCTGGTTTTTGCAGAAGATTTGCCAATTGTTGAGATAAATGATCGTGATCATCAGGATGAAGTAGTTCAAAAGCATTTTTGCCAATCCGTTCTCCAATGTCATATCCCATTGCTCTTGTATAAGATGGACTTTGATAAATATTATTTCCTTTACTGTCCATTGTAGATATTACATCGCTGGCGTTTTCAATTAAAGTTCTGAAATACCCTTCACTTTCAGGCATTGCCACCTCTACTTGCTTGTGCTTAATTTCTGATTGCTCAAGTTCAGTAATTTTGACTTTTAATTGATCTATTTCCTTTAGAAGTTGATCCTTTGTTTTAGTATTTAGATCTTTCATATTATTTATTATCATTATGTTTGGCATCATTTGCCAATGGGCATCATTTACTTTGTATCATTTTGTACCTAGCACATCATTAGGTTGTCATTTACGCTTCGTGTTATTTGCTCTGCTTGATCCATTTGCTTTGTTTCTTTTTATACTGCATTAGCTCAAAGGCCACCAATGACCTTCTCAATGACCAACCTTCCTATAAATCTTACAACAACTATTATCCCTCTGTAATTTATTCTTAAACTCATCTCCCGGTACTTCTGATTCACCCAGAATAAGGTATCCATTTGGATTCAGAGACTTATAAAGTTTATTGAAAATAATTTTTTGATGGCCCAGGTCAAAATATATCAATACATTCCGGCATAAAACAATATCGAATCCTCCGAAAATACTTTCAGGCGGCACCATATGTTTTTTATCCAGCAAATCGAAAAACGAGAATTGAACCTTTTTCTTTATTTCCTGATCTAATACATAATTTTCTGCATCTCTTGTGAAATATTTTTTATAGATTCCGTATTTGACTCTTTTGACACTGTCAAAACCATAAATACCTTCGGATGCAAGTTTTATGGCTTTTTTATCCAGGTCGGTAGCAAAAATATTCAGATTAAGTGAGTCCTCTTCCATGCTGGTAAGTTCATTAATAATAATTGCAAGAGAATAGGGCTCTTCACCATAGGAACATCCTGCCGACCATATCCGGAGACTGTTATCATTTGCTTTAATTTTTTCATAATACAGGTCTGGCAATAGTATTTTTCTAATGTATTCCCAGGTTAAAGAGTTTCTGAAAAAGCGACTTACATTAATGGTGAAAACATTGATAAGATGATCCGATTCATCGGGATTATAATTCAGATATTCAAGATAATCTGAAAGGTTTTTGCAGCTAGTGCTGTACATTCTTTTTTGTATCCTCCGCTCAAGCATTGAGCTTCGATATCCAGAAAAGTCGAAACCTCGTTTTTCTTCAAGTAGATGTAAAATATTTTTGAGTGTGGGATTAATTATTTCCATTTATCGTTGTACGTTGATAACTAGTATTGGTTGTGATTTTGGCAGGGTAAATTCAAAAATGGTTAACAGGCAAGTAAGCTTGTATATTTTAGATGTATTGGTGTAGTAAAGAATGAGCTTTTTTATTTTATTGCTAAAATAAATTTAGCTTTGTTGGTCTTTTCCTGTTTTCCGAAAAAGACACCCGAAAATCAAAATAATAAGGCCTGGCTGGGAGCCGCCAAGACGAAGCAATCTCGTATTCTTTGCAGTTGCTCGATTCACAGTAAATGTAAACCAATGAGGCAAATACAGATCCATTAAAAGATAATCAGTTTCTACTCTGCCTTCAATTTCTGATGGCACTGATATCAATATTGCCCACATTTAATTTTTGGATATATCTATAATCTGTAGAACAGATAGAGAATCGCTATAAGCAACAATTCCATTCTTGTCCTTATCGTCAACCAATAATTTCTGAATGATTTCATAGTATTTCCCTGAAAGGCAGTTTATTCTGTTCACGCCAACCAGTACAGATCCTTTTAGTAATTATCTTCTCTTACTTGCATATATGCTTTAGGATGTAAGCAAGCGGGACAATTTTCCAATGCTTTTAGCGATTCATATACATAACCACAATTCAAACATTTCCACCAAACTTTCCCATCCTTAATAAATACTTTATCTTCTGAAATATTTTGTAATAGTTTCAAAAATCTTCGTTCATGTTCTGCCTCAACTTTTGCAATCATTTTGAATGCGATAGCAACTTCTTTGAAACCCTCTTCTCGTGCAATTTTTTCAAACTCCGGGTAAAGTTCAGTCCATTCTTCATTTTCACC
>JAGLSB010000617.1 GCA_023135955.1 Bacteroidales bacterium
TCAATTTTTTCCATTGCATTTTTACGAATAGCACGCCAGGCAAATTCTTCATCAAAATCCCTTATTCCCTTCATATAACTATCAACAATAACAGATACAGCATGATCGCCCAGCATTCCTCCGGTATAACCTTCAGACCATGACCACTTTGGCAGCCACCCACCCTGTTCAGCAATAGTGAGTAGAGATTTTACCATGTCGTTCTGCCTTTGAGGCTGCAAAATGGCATACAAAGGATGAACAGTGCGATAGGTATCCCAAAGCGAGAATTCGCCATAATAGGTAAAATCTTTAGCTACATGAATCTCTCCGTCGAAGCCCTCATATCTGCCATCTATATCCGATAGTGTTGCCGGTGAAAGCATTGTGTGATAAAGGGCAGTGTAAAATGTAGTATTCTGATCATTAGTTCCACCTTCAAGCTTTACCTGTCCCAGTAAATCCTCCCATATCTTTTTGGAGTCATTACGTACTCTTTCAAAATCCCAATCTGGCAATTCCCGGCTCATATTATTTTTTGCTCCATCTATATCAACATAGGATATAGCTACTTTCATCATTATAGTATCATTGTCGCTGGTTTCAAAATCAAGATATGCACCTAATTCCTTATCACCCTCAATAGAAGCCTGGGTTCCTCCGGCCTGTATCAAACTTTCTTTCCACACACCTGATGAAGTACTGGCTCTGTCCAATTCAATATAATAAGCTATATCAAAATCGGAACCATGATAACCATTATATTTTCCTGTTCCCTCAAGACTGGTTTCATTAACAATATTTACTTCTCCTCCCCGGAACTTATTAAATGCATGGCTTATATTAATGAGGATATGAGATTTTTCAGAGGATGGAAAAATGAAACGGTAAAACGCCACTCTTTCGGTTGATGTTAACTCAACTCTAACATTATAGTCACTCAACAACATGCTGTAAAAATCTACATCAGCCACGCCTGAATTTGGATCAAATGTGGAGCGATATTCTTTAGGATCTATTTTTAAATCTCCTGTTGTGGGTAATATTCCAATTGTACCCGACTGTGCATTTCCTCCTGTTCCACTTATATGCAACTGACTAAAACCTGTAATATATTTGGCATCCAGATAGTTCCTTCTCATTTCTGTATCCGGCCCGGGTTTTAC
>JAGLSB010000618.1 GCA_023135955.1 Bacteroidales bacterium
AATCCTGATAATCCAAAAACTGTTTTTGGCTATTTAACACAGTCTTTAAAATTGCGACAAAGAAGAGATTCAAATGGTTGTACTATACAATCATGTGACAATGTTCAAGAAAATGGTAATATGACTAAAAAAATGCTGTGTAGTTATATTGGCAAAGCGGAGCCTGATTTACTAAAATGGGTTGAAGAAAATGTTTCTTTCCCAAACAGTATGGTTGACAGGATTACGCCTGTTACTGTTGAGTCGGATATGGCTATTTTACAAGAAAAATACCAAATAGATGACCAATGGCCGGTTGTTTGTGAATCGTTTATACAATGGGTTATTGAAGATGATTTTATTGCCGGGAGACCTCAGTGGGAACTAGCCGGGGCCCAATTTGTAAAAAATGTTGCGCCATACGAGAATATGAAATTGAGTCTTTTGAATGCTGGCCATTCGGTTTTAGGAATTTTAGGTGCTTTGCATGGTTATGACACTATTGATGAGGCTGCCAGTGATTTAGAATTTCAATCATTCTTAAGATCATTTATGGATAATGAGGTTACTCCAATTCTTAAGGATTTGGATGATATAGATTTAGAGCAATATAAAGATAATCTTATAGCTCGATTCAAAAATATACATATTAAAGATCAGATTTCCAGAATCTGTCTTGAAAGTTCTGTGAAATTTCCGAAATTCTTATTGCCCACACTCAGAGCTCAATTAAAAGAGAATGGTTCCATTGCTCAAGTCACTTTTGTAATTGCAGCCTGGTGTAAATACAACAAAGGAATAGATGAAAATGGAAGAAGCTATGAAATTAATGATGCAATCAGCGATGTATTAAAAGAGGCGGCTTTACAGTCACATAAAGATCCCATTTCTTTTTTAAAGATTGAATCTGTTTTTGGTGATTTAGTTCAATCTAAAAGATTTATTGACACCTATATAGATGCACTAAATTGCCTGAGTGATAATAAAATCAGAGCTTGCGTAAAAGAATTTAACTCTTAAATCGAGAAAATCATATCTTCATTAAATCAAAACAATCAAAATTGTTTGTAAAACGAAAAAGCAAGAATTGTACTTTGTAACTTTCAGTCATTAAAGCAATTGACATCCTCCTTGGCAATTATCTTCCTGTTTTCCGAAAAAGACAC
>JAGLSB010000619.1 GCA_023135955.1 Bacteroidales bacterium
ATAGCCTGTATAATGAACATATATTGTATTTCCGGATTGTACCATTGTGCTTGAATCCTCCTCAACAATATAATACTCCAGACCGGAATAAGTAGTATTAATTAATAAACTATCAGTATTAAATGGTTCTACAATATATCCTGGTTTAACTTCGAGAAGATTAATATCATATATTAATGTCGTGTAAGGATCAACATCGCCGTTCTGACCGGCTCCAAAGCCAATATAAGAAGGAATAATTGCAGTGGATTTGCCACCAACTTTCATAAAACTAATAGCTTCATTTAATCCGTGGATAATATTTGCATCACCAAGTATATAGCTTGATGGTTCACTTAGCGGATCTGTAGAAGAAATAACTTTTCCTGTGACATCTGAAGCAACAAATTCAAAAGAAACTGTGTCATATTTTTCAGCTAAGATACCAGTCCCCTCTTCATTTTCTATATAATACAGTCCTGTCCATGTAGGCTCTGTTGTAATTTGATTATCTTCTAAATAATCTTGCAATTCATTTACTTCAATATCCCATGTTCGAAAATCCCCTTCTTTTAGACAAGAAAATAAAAGGGGAATAGTCATGAACAAGAGCATAAATCCCTTCAGATTAGATAATTTCATATTAAATATTTTTAATGTTATTACTTTTTAATGAATGCGCAAAGTTAGTCACTTTTGATGGAAAACTGAAAGGGAATAATGAGGAATTAACCAAAGCTTATATAGAAATAATACTATTTAACTGATTTGTTCCAAAACAAGAGTATTCTCCCCCTGGAAAAGAAACGTAAAATTTAAATATATTTACTAATTAAGCTCATTAATTCAACCCTGTCAACGGGTTTGGAGATATAATCGTCACAACCAGCTGAAATAATTGCATTTCTTTCATCCTGCATTGCATAGGCTGTTTGAGCTATTACCGGAATCTTTAAATTTTTCTTTCTAATCTCTTTAATTGCTTCATATCCGTTCATTATCGGCATGCTTATATCAAGAAGAATTATATCAGGAAGCTTTTTATCAATCAAATTTAATAAGCTTAATCCGGTTGCAGCATGTTGAATATTTATACCTGTATCATCTAGAAATTCTTCAAGAAGAATAAAGGAAGAAATGTCATCTTCTGCGATATAAATCAATTTATCGCTATAATCCAAAGTTGGGATATTTTTCTTTAAGCTATCATCAGTTTTTTTCGTTTCAACTAAAATTAAGGGTATTTCGAAATAGAAAACTGATCCCACATTCAACTCCGAACTCATCCAAATTTTTCCACCAAGCATTTCAATAAGGGCTTTCGTTATACTTAAACCCAGTCCGGCACCCTCAATCTGTCCTCGATTATCTGCCTGATAAAATCTCCCAAATAGATTTTCTTGTCCCCTTGCAGAAATTCCAATTCCGGTATCTTTTACAAAAAATTCAAGATATTCAGCATTATTTCTTTTAATTATTTTATACCCAACAGAAATTTTTCCTTTTTCTGTATATTTCGCAGCATTACTCAATAAGTTACCAATAATTTGTTTAAAGCGAACTTCATCTGTTTTAAAAATAGGATGATCAAACATTTCATCGGGAATAAATTCGATTCGAATATTTTTTCCCATTTTCTTAATTAGGCTATTTTCAATGCTTTCAATAAGCTCTTCAATACATTCATCAATAAAACATTCCCTATATTCTAATTTTAATTGGTTCGATTCTATTTTTGAAATATCAATGATATCGTCAATTAATCTAAGTAATTGTTTCCCGGAATTTGTAATATGCTGTAGGAATTCCTTTTTCTTTTTGTTAGTGAAATCTTTCATTCCCATTATTTCAGAAAATCCAATAATAGAATTCATAGGAGTACGAATCTCATGACTCATATTAGCCAGAAAAGCCGATTTAAGTCTATCGCTTTCTTCTGCCTTTTCTTTTTCAATATTCAGTTCATCATTAATTTCCTTTATCTGTTTCAATTGATCTTCTATTTTCAACTGACTATCCTTTAGGTCATTTAATGCATTTATTTTGTGGATAAAGACAGAAACCTGGGATATAAATGCTTCAATTAGTTCAATATCTAATTCTTTACATTTATTATTTCTGAGAATCGCAATATTTCCAAATAAGCC
>JAGLSB010000062.1 GCA_023135955.1 Bacteroidales bacterium
CTGGTTTCCCGATAGCTATCGGGAGGTTACTGGTTACACATCAGCACACCAGCACTCCCGATAGCTATCGGGAAGCACACAAACACACCAAAACTACTCTTTTGAGTAAACTTCCTTACCTGCTACAATTGTTTTCTGAATGACTATTCTACCTTCATCCATAGTAAACAATATTATATCAGCTCGTTTGCCTGATTCCAAAACTCCACGGTCGTTTAAACCATACAGCTTCGCAGGGTTTGCGCTGGCCATTTTAACTGCATCTGCAAGTAAGCAGCCAGTTACTTTCATTATATGTCCAACTCCTTTTGCAATAGGTGAAGCTGATCCATAAAGTACATTTTGTGCCGGATAACGCAACATTCCTTCTTCTGTCAATTCAATAATTTCACCTGTTTTTCCTTTATACTCTCCCGGTTCAAGTCCTGCAAAATGGGTTACGTCTGAAGTAATTATGGTTTTATCTGTGCCTTTCACTTTGTAAAAAACCTGAATTTCTTCAGGTAAAAGATGAAAACCATCGCAGATAATGCTAATCATTAGATCCTCATTTGCCAATTGTGGCCAAAGCGGATTTCTATGCCGGTTAATCATGTTGGCACAACCATTTCCAAGATGAGTTGAAGTTCTGACACCATTTTTTACGGCCAAATCCAGTTGCTCTTTGTTTGCATTGTGATGTCCAACTGCGACAACAATTCCCAATTCATTGCATTTTTTTATAAAATCCTGAGCGCCTTCCATTTCAGGAGCAACTGTTATTTGTAATATATTTTCTCCCGAGGCCTTGTACAATTCCATAAATTCGTCCCAGTCTGGTAAACGGACAAATTGTTTTGGATGAGCCCCTCTATATCCATCTTCAGGATTTATGTAAGGTCCTTCAAGATGAAATCCGGGAATTGAGCCCAGTAAGTTGTCACCTTCCAGGGCTTTTGCAAAAATTGCAAAATTTTTCATCAACACTTCCTGGCTGTTTGTAGTTAAAGTTGGAAGATAGGTCGTGACTCCATTCTTCCATAATTCGCTGGTAGCTTTTTCAATTCCTTCAACATCTAAATTACTTCCTCCAAAAGAAAAAGAAACACCTGCAAAACCGTTTATCTGGTTGTCAAAAAATCCAGGTGCGATAATCAGGTTTTCACTTCCAGCAGAAAGCTCTTTAATTCTATTTATGGTTTCTATTTTCCCGTCCCTGATTTTTACCTGGACAGGTTGCCCATCTGCATAATGCAATCCTTCAACAAATTGTTGTGCATTAATTCCATTTACAGAAAAAAGAAAAACTATTAAAACTGTAATTTTGAAGATGAATTTAATTTTTTTCATTGTATAGGTTTTATTTGTCTATAATCTTCTGATAGTTTGGTTAAAACTTCAATTGCTTTTTTTGATTCCTTCTTATCTACAAAGATGTGGTCGTGATAATATCCGGCAATTACATTACAACTTATGTTATGTTTTGCTAATTCAGTCGAAAATATTGCTGTCAAACCTACAGCCTCTAAAGATGAGTGAATCATTAAAGTAATCCAGGATGCAATATAATCATAATTTAGATTCAGATGATCCGCTTTTTTTCTTTCAAGCACAATGGTTATGCTCTCACCTTCTTTGAATTCACAAATAGTATCTGCTCTGTCAATTTCATCTATATTTTTTACTGTAGCAAATACATATTCACCCTTATTCAATTTAGGTTTCATTTCTTTTATGATTTCCGATATATTAGTTTCTCCAGTCATTTATATTCACAGTAGTTTTTCAAAATATTGCTATCCTAATAGTATTTTAACCATCATATTAATACTATTCTTGTCAACTGCAACATGTTTAGATTCATCAACATCATCAACTCCTCCCATGCTAATATTCTTATTTATAAATTCCATTTCGCTGTTTTCAAATACTTTTACCGAACTATGAAATTCTAGTGCTTTGGTTTTTTGCACTAACTCATTTAAATTCTTCTCATTTACACCACTGCCGGGCATAATAATTATTTTATTATCAGCATTTATTGCCGATTCAACAGAATAACAACAAATCTCTAATTTTTTCTTCATTGATAATTCAATTTAGATCTTTCTATCAATAACATCGAGCCTAAAATATATTAAATATCATCAGATGACGTTACTAATCTTGCTTTAAGATCAGGGTCTTTCATGTCCTTATCCAGCGGGAACATAGGCCTGGTAATTCTTTTGTAATCAAGTCGCTCCAGATCCTGGTCTACACCACCTGGTGTTAATGCCATTATCCAGTCTGCCCTCATGTTGTATAGTTCCGGTACTAAATACCCAATTTTCACAACTACTATATCTGTTTTCCGGGGATTAAGGCCCAATCTGGTAAAGTCAATTTCCTTATGATAAGGTTTACGTTTCTTTGTAAAAATAACGTTCACACTTCCAGTCTTAACTACCACTTCAGTTTCTGCATAAGTATCTCCATGTTGGATGGCTTCAATTGTTCCTTTTAACTTTATTGGAGGAGCAAAACGATTATCAACAGCTGCCCCCACATATTCGTCAACTTTTCCGCCAACACCTGCTTCTATAGCCTTTTTTACTAATTCCGGGCCTGGGATAGAGGCATAAATAAGAGAAGGTCCATATTCTGTATTAAATTCAGGACGTGCAAGTATTTCTTTTAAGGTCCAGGTTACATCTCCTGCTCCCCCTGCAGTAGGATTATCTCCCATATCACTGATTATGAAAGGATGTTTTTTGCTGGCAATTGCTTTATCAAGACTTACATTCAGGGAAGCAGTAGGAGCAACAAACTCAAAGTCTGACCTTACATTCCAAAAGCTATTTGCCAGTTTCTCAGCAGTGCCGGATACTTTTTCTTTATCATCTCCGGTAACCATCACCACAGCATGATTGCGTGGCTCGTCGGCCCAAGCATAACCAATCCAGATTCCAGCATCGATAATGCCTTCCTGGATAGTGGCCGGTGCAACCTGCGCGTATAAACTCTTGCCTGGTTCTATTCTCGTGCTTGTCTTTTCTCCAGGTAACAATATAGGTACAGGAATCCATGCCTTATAAGCAGGCTTCCCTTTACCACTCTCTATTCTGGACAACAGATTATCTACTGCCCGTTTTTTTGATTCCAAAGCATCTTCATGGGGTGCCAATCGGTAACAGGTAATCAGATCAGTATTTTGTGCCAGTCTCCATGAAACGTTTCCGTGTAAATCCATTGAAGTTGAAATAATGGTCTTCTTGAAGAAAGTATATTATCCGATTTCAATAAGAAGCTTAAAAAAGGATTGGATCATAACCTGAATGGATGACTAAAGGTTTAAATGCTTTATTATCAGAGTCTCAACTTTGACTAATTTGTCATCTGGCAATTTACCTTAATTTTTAATCCATTCCCAAATGGTGTCAAATAAATTGCTATTTAAAAAGTCTGCTAATAAAAATGAAAGAATACCTGAGATTATTGCAGCCCAAAACCATAAACTTTTTTTAAGTGCTGTTTTTACTCGAGCCCATCGAATTTTTGAAAAGTTAGATAATATTAAACTTTCTGTATCTTGATATAAGTTAAATGCTTTTTCAAACATCTCATAAGCGCCTTCTTGCCCCTCATTACCTGAAGATTCAAGTTGTTTTGCCTCTCTAATGGCAGTAATACCAGTTTCTCTTAAGTCAGAATATTTAACATAAAACTTTCCATCACTTATTAATGATAGATCAATCATTTTTGTGTTTTTCTCAAATTTCTTGATAAAATCATCAAATGATATTATTAAGTATTTATATAAATCCAATATGATTCTATGGATATGTCTTCCAGCACGGGTTAATTGTTCATCAATGAACTTAGACGATTTGTTATTTAAATAACATCTCGCAATATGATCATTAAAGGCACGAATTTCATTAAAAATAGGTGTTGGAAATGATTGTTCTCTGGCTTCATAAGCAGCAATAAGCGGTTTAATCACATCATTATACATTTCATAATGTAATTCTAACGCCTCTTGTTGACGTTTATTCATACGTTAGATCTTAGCTAATAATTTATCTATAATACTAATGTTAATAAGCCGCCAGAGGTATAAAAAAGGAGTGCCTCTTCCAGAGGCACGAAGCATTGAAGAAGGCTTGTGGGTTAATTTTTTGTTTATTCTTTTCTCTATTTGAGAATCAATTTCTAAGGAGTTCATACTCAAAATAGATTCAAATGATAAACCAACAGAATCCTTAATATAAGACTTGCTTTTGGAATTTAGTTTATACATATGATTAGAAATTTAATTTGGTATGGGAAACGATTAGAATCATTTTAACGCTACTGAATATTTTGTTTAAAGTAACTTTTTTTCTATTGTTATTAACACACTTCCTATTTTTTTTACAAAAGATTGTTAATAAAAAAGAACCGAAAGAAACATATTTAATATAAATATATCAAGAAAGTCAATGAAATAAACACTTTTTAATGTAATTGAGTTCGTTATTTGGAACGGCTATAAATTAAAAATTCTAAATTTATTCCTTATTCTAATTTCTATATCGTTATATACAACAACTATTTATAACATGTATAACAAAATTAATTTAAATATAATCTAAATCAAAAAGAAATTGGCCAACAATAGGATATAAAAGGGTAAATATAATTT
>JAGLSB010000620.1 GCA_023135955.1 Bacteroidales bacterium
ACCGCTCAGAGTCCTATTTATTGTATGCTGGGCTTTGTTCATTTCCAACCACTTAACTATCATCGAAGTGCATTTTATTTTGTTTTTTGAGCGTTGGCAGTCTTTGAGTTGGAGCGGGATGGGCTGAAAGGCTCTTTGGCAAAATTTGGTTGTAGCGTTGGCTTTGTGCGTTTTGCCAATGTGCCTTGCAGCGAAGGGATGGAGCGTGTAGGACTATTATTCATGATTAGAAATTGCTTCAAAAATCCGTAATTTAATTTCTTCATTAATTTCTGGTTCAGAGATAACCGAACAAATCACATCGTATAATAAATCCTTATCAATAGCTCCCGATGCAACATGGTAACTCACGTTCTCCATTTCTCTAATAAAGTGAGAAACTATAAATACATAACCATTAATCAACAGGAAATGTGCGCCAAGAGCAATGGCTATTCTTTTGTTCCCATCGCTAAAACAATGAAACTTATTAGCACAGAAGAATAAGTGTGTCAATTTATCTTCAAAACTTGGATAATAATCGTCATTCTGAATATGGTCAAGTACACTATCCAACTTACCAATATCAATTATTCCATCGTCTCCACCGCCACTAACTTCAATAGTTTTTAGGTGAATTTCTCTGGCTTGTTCTATGTCGATATAAAAAAGCTTCATTCTCGCTCTTTTAATCTTTTGAATACATCTTTTGCTTCATCAATTCTTGCAGCAAGTTCCTTACTTTTTTCACCAAGGAATCGCTCAAAATCTTCAGCAGGAACTGCTCCAATATAACCTTCGAGTTGTTGATGTAATACATCTCTAAATGCTAAATCTCTACTCGCCATTTTTCGTCTAGCTTTTTCAACTAAAGGAACCCATAACGGTAGGTTCTCAAATGCATGGAACAACGAATCTAATTCAATGGATTTGAGCGGTAAACCTTTTTTATTATATCTTTCTTCAATCAATTTAGCCAAACCATATTCATAGCTTGATATTAAATCCAACACCTCGCTATACATTGTTTCACGAACATTATCTTTATCGGTAAGTTTCAGTATTTGTCTATATTCGGTTGCATGTTCTTTGAAAATTGCCTGATAAATCTTATTTGTGTAAATAGCATATTTTGCATTACCCATTGCAACATAATTATGCAACGCATCTGTAAATTCTTTGCGATAGCTTTCTTCTTTGTAGTAGCTTAAAATAAAATCCTCGTCACGCTGATTTATATATTTTGTGCTACCACCTGTTCTTTTATTAATTGTATCGAGAGCAATATCAAGAATAATGCTTCTTAGTGTTTTTGCTTTTTCACTCTCTGTCAGTAACATACCGAGGTTTAGGAAAGCTCTAAAATTAAAAAGTCCTAGATTTGCAGTTGACTGAGCGACACTAATGTCGCTCACCTGTGTATCCTTAATGAGTAACTTGAACTCTTTCAGTCTTTTACCCTTAAGAACCTCGTAACCATTTACCTTTAATTCTTCTTCGTGCGATTCGAGGTATCTTTCAATGGTTCTTTCATCCACTTCAAAGAACGTAGCTATCTGATTTTTAAGAAAACGATACTGTTTTTCAAATACAATTCCTTCAACGCCAACTGCCTGATTTATTTCTTCAATTGCGTAGGAGTTATTTAAAATATTTTGTCGTGCAACTGTAGAATTTGTTAAGTTTTTCATCAAACTGTTCCCTCCACAATTTTAATTTCTTTTTCGTTCATACCATAAGATTCATAAACCATTTGGTCGATTGAGTTTTCCATTTGTGATATATCGATATTCAATTGATTTAGCTCTTTAACAATATCTTCAAAAAAAACTTTCCACTCACTTTGCTCTGAAATCGGTATTTTTATTTTGTTTTTTTGTAAAAATGTTAACAGAACTTTAAAAGACATTTTATCAAAGTCTACTAATTTATTTATAGACTTTTCAATATTATAGTTGTCAGATAATGTGCCAAGGAAGTTATTCCGTAATTCATAAACTTTCTGATAGGCATTATGAATTGATTTAGATAAAGCAGCGTAATCAATTCCATTTTTTGGTTTTGGAACTGGGATATTCTCAATTGCCTGAATTGTAATTTCTCCAGCTATACCACCTGATTGGTAGAAATTTAGAAAAATATATTTTGCTAGTTTTGAATTTAAAACCAATGTTAAGTACTCAATATCATTACCTGTTCCAATGAAACTTGTATTTAATGTAAATGACCTCTTATTATAATCAATGAAAAATGCTTGCTCCTTAGATGCTTTAGAAAATACTATTTTTATCTTTTCAAATTCCTTTATATGGTTCTTAGCAGGACGATATAATGAATACCAAATCATCTTGCCTTGTTTAACTTCAATTTTAGACTCAAGAGAAGTTTTGAAATTTAATAAATGTGAATTTATCGATGGAAAAGAGCTAATATCAGTTTCATCATTCGTGTAGATTAGATATTTATTTTTAAAATCAACACAATAACGGGAAATGTCTTTCCCTTGAATTAAAGGTTTAATAATATTAACGGCTTTAGCATCTTTGTCTAATATATCTTGCTTCTGATTTTCATCAATAATAAAAGCATCATTATTACCAGTTTGAACACCTCGAAAGAACTTTACATCCCAATCTTTCAATGGAACACCATTATTTTCAATTTTCCGTTTAAGCTTAATTAAAGTTGGGTCTATGATTAGCCATATATCAGAAGTGAGATTTTCTAATGTAAAAAAGGCATCCAGATAGCTATCAAGACTTTTTAAACTTTTTGCCTTACTCAAATCAAGCGCCTTTGCTTTTACTTTTTCTGAAAACTCTTTTGTTGAGATGAGAATATTTGAATCTACGGTTGCAGTGTCGAAAACACCTGAGCCTAAATCAATTAAAATTTGCGTGTTTGTATTTTCAAGTAAAAACTCTCTTAATGGTTTACCATACCTTGTATTTAACCATGAGTTTGATGTTATATAGCCTAAATAACCTTTTCCTCTTAATAATTTAAAACCCTGTTCATAAAATAGGCAATATAAATCTCCCATTTTTTCGTAGGTTTTAAATCCTACTTGTTCAAGAGAAGTAGATAATTGTTCGCTTGTTCGTATTTGAACATAAGGTGGATTACCAATCACCACATCAAAACCGCCGTTATCAAATATGTGAGGAAATTCTTTTTGCCAATTAAAAGCTTTTTCACCTGCTACTTCGAGGGAGTCAATTAATGAATTGCCACATTTTATATTGCTACTAAGTGTATTTAGTTTCCGTCCTTTTTGGGCGGTTCTTAACCATAGCGAAAGCTTAGCAATTTCAACCGATTCTTCATTAAGGTCAACGCCGTAAATGTTCTTTTCCAAAATATCGGTAGTAATATCGGAGAATATTATTGCGCCACCGAAAAGTTGTGCACGCAAATCATCAATTTTACGATGTTCTGTTATTAAAAAATATAAGGCTTCATTTAAAAAAGCACCAGAGCCACATGCAGGGTCAAGTATGGTTAATGTCAACAACCAATCTCTATATTCCGTTAACTTAGTATCAAGAGCTTTAATCGTATCTTTCTTACGATTTTTTCGTCCTTTTGCATATTCTTCGTCAATAATTGCAAGTTCCTTTCGCTTTTCGTTGCAAAGTTTACCTACCGTATTTTCTACGATGTATTTAGTAATGTATTTTGGTGTGTAGAAAATTCCGTCTTTCTTACGTTTTGTCTTTTGACTATCAACTTTCTCACCTTTTATTTCAGCCTGAACATTTTCAATTTCGCCAAGCGAATGCTCAAAAATATGACCAAGTATATTTACATCAACATCAGTTTCAAAATCGTATTTGCTAAGTTTTAAAGTGTGTTCGTGCAGTATATCATCATCTATTGAAATATTGTCCAATAATTCATCGGGTACAAATAATCCACCGTTATAAGCATATATTTCATATTTTTTGCCTTTATAGCCAGTATTCATATAACCGAAATACTTTTTAAATCGGCTGTACAATGGAATATATTCGTCTAATTCATCTTTCAATGTCGTCCATTGTTTTACAATCTCACTTATTGAATTTGGAGGTAATAAAAGCCTATCCTCAGCAAAAAATATGAATAAAAATCGGTCGAGTAGCTTTTGAGTTTTCTTAAAAAGTAGAAGTTTATCCGTTTCAGGATTATTCTTAACAAGATTGTTGTAAATCGCTTCTCTAAATTTTGAATAATCAGTGTATAATCGTTTGGTTATATTTTCCTCCTGTAAAACCGATGATTCTTTAATTTTTAATGGTAAGTCATTTAATAGGTTGTCTTTTTGAAGACAAAGCCACAATAAAGAAAATTGCTCTCTGGTAAGTGTAAATAAATCAAAGTCAATATGGTCAACCGCATTTTGAATGTAGAAACGTAACTTCTCAAAATTTGAAGTAATTACGTAAACACATTTCGGATGATGATTTTTATATCCAAAAGCCTGTGTTTCTATTTTGTCTAAATCGGTTGTATCTGTTCCTTTTAATTCAATAACGGCAAGTGCATCTTCTCCCTTTAAAATCGCACCATCAGCTTTTTTACTGTTTGTAATGTTTTTTAACTCAGTAGTTAAATTAAAGTCAGGCTCAGGATTAAGTGTATATCCAAAAATCTTAACGAAAAGTTCTCTTAAAAAACCTTCTTGAAACTGTTCCTCTTTTGAGTTTCTGATATTTTCTTGCCGCTCAGGATTAGCGAAATAATCTTGAAACTCGGCAAACTTCGTATCTATCAGCGTAGAATCAAGTTCGTTTAAATATTTCTTTTCTACTGATTTTTGAAATAAACTCATCTAATACTTTTAATCTCTAATTCCTTTTAAAATTTATTGCCCCTAAAATACACTTTTCAAGTTAGATAATTATCAATCTGCATGTTCAAATCTGCGAGCGATGGCAAAAAAAGCATGTGTTTGGCAGCGAAGGGATGATTGCAGGGATGGGCTGGCAAACTTATGCTTTGTGCGTTGGCTTTTTCCTTTTTATTTTGAGGGAGGAAAACAAATAATCATTCAAATCATCACCTCAGCTTTTTCTGTGATTGCCTTGCACAACCGGGTAGCTTACGCCCCCTAAGAACCGTACGTGCGGCTTTCGTCGCATACGGCTCAAGC
>JAGLSB010000621.1 GCA_023135955.1 Bacteroidales bacterium
GGGTCATTTGCACGACATGCAGTAATGAAACTGCCAAAAGTACCTCCCTCAGTAAGAGGTACGTCTTCTATTTTTACATCTCGGGGCTGACTTCCATTGTGAGATACATATTCCCCATCAATAAGTTTTCCACCATCCTCAAAATAAAAGCGGTTTGTAACTTCTCTTTGGTATCCTTCATAATCAACATTTCTTACATTGAAAAAGACTTGTTGTCCATTTGCAAATTCAGCAATGGCAAACATAGTATTAGGCGTTTCCCCTTGATCTTCCCAGGAGAATCTTCCACCTAGAGCCATAACCCGAACAGGATGTGTATTTGCAATCTCTTCGTCAAGTGCCCAGTATGCCACATCAAGTTGATGTGTGCCCTGGTTGTTCAATTCACCATTTCCAACTTTCCAATTCCAATGCCAGTTGTAATGTACCAGATTTTCATTGTATTGATCAATAATAGCAGGTCCTTTCCATATATTCCAGTCCAGATGTGCTGGTGGTGGAGTGTTGGGTTGAAAGCCAATACCGCTGCGTGGTTTACAGGCCAATCCATGTGAAACCACCATTTTCCCATACTTACCAGAGCGAATGTCGGATACTTGCCTTGCCCATTTGGGATCGCTGCGTCGTTGGGTACCATGCTGAACAACTATTCCATATTTTTCAGCAGCAGCCAGTGCTACACGACCTTCATAAATATCGTGACTTGCAGGTTTTTCAACGTAACAGTGCTTTTTTGCTTGTGCAGACCAAATCACCATCTGTGAATGCCAACTGTTGGGAGTTGCTACACTAATAGCATCAATATTTTTGTCATCTAGTACATCGCGTACATCCACAACCCCTTTTACTTTTGGATTACCGCCTTCTATTTCACGTAATTCTTTAACCCGATTCTCAAGTAATAACTTGTCTGGATCAACAAGATAGGCGACCTCTACATTTTCCAGGTTACCAAATCCGCTGATATGACTTTTACCACGGCCATTTACTCCACAAACCGCTACCCGTAATCGTTCATTGGCTCCCAAAATTGATGCATATGATTTCGGACTAAAACCCATTCCTCCAATAGTCATGCCGGCTGCACCAAGAACGCTTTTTTTGATAAAATCCCTTCTTTTTGTCATGTTGGTTGATTTTTGCTGGTTATTATTAATATTGGTAACTATAGATCAAAATGTTTTATATTTTTTTCGCAAAAACAAGAGTCCAAATTACTAAAAATGTATAAAAAAGCAATAAATAAGCTTTGGTATTCCGGGTCAACGTATTTAAATCAGTAAGACTTTAATTTTGAGAAGCAGATCGGGATCTGATTGGGTAATATTAACTTCGTTGAGCTCTTCCGGCCATGCCGGAATCGGTTCCCCGCAGAGGTACACTTGTTTTTTTAATCGATATCTTTTTTACGAATAATGATGCCTATATTGACATAGAAAATAATAATAACTTGCTTTGTATTTTGAATAATTGCTATAAAGCCAAACAATCCAGGGTGGCGAAAAAGATGAATTAATAAATATATATTTTCAGGGAGTACAAATAACATAATATAAAATAAAAACAATGTGGCCCTATATGTTGGAACCCCTAAAGAAGCTGATATTGAGGGTGTTTACAAGCAATGGTTCGAATCCACAACCTAACAACATAAGATTGTTGCCGTGAATACAATAAAGGCATGGGTAAATGCGCTGGAGATTTCGGGATTAATTTTTCTTTTGCCACCTTATTATAATAACCTGGGGAAGCGATTGATTAAGGCTCCCAAACTTTATTTCTGTGATAATGGATTGGTGGCAGCTCTATTAAATATTAATTCACTGGAAGCCTTAGAGAACTCGGCTCATCTTGGAAATATATGGGAAAATTTTGTGTTTACGGAGTTTATTAAGGAGGGATTTATTTCTGGTAAAAATGTTTTCTATTTTAGGGACCAGAATGGGGTTGAAATAGATTTTATAATTGAAAAAGACGGCAAAATCTTTCTGGTTGAAGCAAAAAATAGTGAGCGCCTAAATCCTAAAAAACTGAATTTTCAAAAAATTGGACCATTGTTCAAAGAACCCGTTTCTTCTGTGGTGGCATGTGGTGTTGAAGAAAAAGGAATTGTCGCTTTAAAGGAATTTTCCATCTATAATCCCCTGTTTGGATTCATTTTCAAGGATTGAAAATAATATCTCAAAAGTGCCTGTTACGGTACTATAAGAGCACATGCAAAACAGGAAACCGTATATTGATAATGATAAATTATTACATATTTATTTTGTGGAAAATCATAGTTTTGTGATTTATATTTATCTTGATTTTGTTTTATAAAACCCTTATCTTAATAAGATGCGAAAGAACCAGAATCTCGTGAAATTTATTGCTATTGTTTTTTTTGGTATTGTCATGAGCTTTTTGCCTGCGCCCGAAGGATTAACACAGGATGCCTGGATTTTCTTCTCACTCTTTGTTAGCGTTTTTATAGCATTAATACTTGAACCCTTTCCTTCAGCTTATATTGTTCTCTTAGGCGTAGCGATAGCAAGTTTATTAAAATTAGGACCCCCATTGGATCCTTCAGGAGTTGTAACCTCATCGAAGGCAATAGCATGGGGCTTATCGGGTTTTTCCAATACTACTGTCTGGCTAATTATTATCGCGTTTATGTTTGCATTAGGATATGAGAAAACAGGATTAGGAAAACGGATTGCATTGGCATTGGTAAGCAAAATGGGAAAAAGTACATTAGGATTAGGTTATGCTATTGCTATGGCTGATCTGATTCTTGCGCCGTTTATGCCATCAAATACTGCCAGAAGCGGAGGAACTATTTTCCCAATTGTTAAGAATATTCCAATTCTATATGGATCGACACCGGAAAATGAGCCTCGTAAGATTGGAGCCTATATTAGTTGGGTAGCCTTAGCCAGTACCTGCGTAGCCAGTTCAATGTTTTATACAGCTTTGGCAACAAATGTTTTAGCAAAAAGTCTGGTAGAAGATCTTGGAATAGTAGCTCCCACATGGGGACAATGGTTTTTTTATTTTTTACCTGTTGGTATTATACTCATTCTATCGGTTCCATTAATTACCTATTTTGTATATCCCCCAGGCATAAAAATCTCTACACACATTCCGGAATGGGCAAGAAAAGAACTTAAAGAAATGGGAAAAATCAGCAGAAACGAGATTATTATGACTATTCTTGCCGGCCTCGCATTAACATTGTGGATCCTCGGCACATACCTTGGAGTTCATGCAACTGTTTCTGCACTTGTAGTTTTGAGTCTTATGGTTTTATTCAAAATTATTTCATGGGAAGACATTTTAAATAATAAAGCTGCATGGAATATTTTCATATGGTTTGGAGCAATGGTTACTCTTGCCGGGGGACTGAATAATGTTGGCTTTCTTGATTGGTTTGCAATTAAAATAACAGCAGCAATTTCATCCTATCCGCCTTCACTCATTCTGGTATTAATGTTACTGATATTTTATTTTATCCATTATTTATTCGCAAGTTCAACTGCACATGTAACAGCTTTATTGGCATTATTCTTAGTGGCAGGCAGATCAATTCCAGGGATAGACTTTCCTCTTCTTACCTATCTTTTATTGTATTCACTTGGTCTAATGGGGATACTTACTCCTTATGCAACAGGCGCAAGTCCTATCTGGTATGGACTAGGTTATATCGAGTCCAAAACATTTTGGAAATTGGGGGCTGTTTTTGGAATTATTTTTATCGCAGTTTTAATTTTAGTTGGGATACCGTGGATAAAATTGTGGATATAGTTTGAGATTTGTATTTCGTCCCGAAGGGACAGCTTAATTCAGCCCTTCAGCCCGGATTTAAATTTGGGTGCTGCAAAATTGAAAACAGATGCTTTAACTTATAAGAACACCTAATTTACGGTAAAAGATCTTTCAAAACATCCACCACTGCATCACCGCATTCCTTAGTACTTGCTTTACCTCCCATATCAGGAGTATGCGCTAAACCTTCTTTCAGCACAATTTCAATAGCCTTCATAATAGACCCCGCAGCCTTAACTTGTCCTAGATGTTCCATCATCATTGCAGCAGACCATATTGTTGCAATAGGATTGGCGATTTTTTTACCGGCTATATCCGGAGCAGAACCATGAACCGGTTCAAACATAGAAGGATATTCACGTTCAGGATTAATATTAGCAGAGGCGGCAATGCCTATGGTCCCTGCCACTGCCGGGGCTAAATCAGATAAAATATCGCCAAATAAATTTGAGCCGACTACCACATCAAACCAATCAGGATGCAGTACAAAATTGGCCGTTAAAATGTCAATATGATATTGGTCGGTACGTATATCTGGATATTCTTTTGCAATTGCAACAAAACGTTCATCCCAGAATGGCATAGTATGAACAATTCCATTAGATTTGGTTGCAGAAGTAAGGTGTTTATCAGGACGTGTTCTGGCTAATTCAAATGCATAACGCAATACTCTGTCAACACCTTTTCTTGTAAAAATACTTTGCTGACTCACAACTTCATCTTCTGTCCCCTGGAATATTCTGCCACCTACTTCTGAATATTCACCTTCATTATTTTCCCTTACAATCATCAGGTCGATATCTTCCGATGTTCTTCCAGCCAAAGGACAAGGAACGCCATCAAATAAATTAACAGGGCGCAAATTAATATATTGATGAAAAGCCCTTCTGATCGGAATTAAAAGTCCCCATAAAGAAATATGATCGGGAACCCCGGGGAACCCTACAGCCCCTAAAAAAACTGCGTCTTTTGGAGCCAGCTGTTGAATGCCATTCTCAGGCATCATTTTTCCTGTTTTGGCATAATGTTCGCAACTCCAATCAAACTCATCCCATGAAAAGGAGATATCAAAGTGACTACTTATACTTTCCAGTATTTTTATTCCTTCGGGAATAACTTCTTTTCCTATTCCATCTCCTTGAATTACTGCTATATCAAATTTATTCATAAGTATAAAATTTAATCTATAAGTGCTATTATCAGATCCATCACATTTGTTTGCGTTGGTCCGGTAGTAATTAAGCCTCCCTCTTGCTTAAAAAAGTGATAAGAATCGAAAGTATTAATGTATTTATCCATATTCAATTGAAGATCTTTTGCATTCTTTGATGTAATGGAATCGACCACTGCTCCGGCAGCATCAGTTGGCCCATCAGTTCCATCGGTTCCCCCGGATAATAAAGTAATTCCAGGGAAATCTTTCAATAAATTTGCCATAATAAGTGCCAGATGTTGGTTTCTCCCACCTGATCCGTTCCCCTTTATTATCACCGTAGGCTCTCCTGCAAACAATAAGCAAATCTTTTTCTCTTTCTTCTTTTCTTTAATTATTTTAACAATATAATTTGCCACATCACTTACATCACCATCAAGTTTGTTTGTGATTATATGAGAATTATAGCCTAATGAATCTGCTTTCTCTTTTGCTATTCTCAGGGCTAATAAATTTGTTCCTATTATTAGGTTGTTAGTACGAAGTATTATCTCATCAGACTCTTTAAGTGTTTCCTGTTGTTTATTTTCAAGTCCTTCCTGAAGGATACTATAAATTTGTTCAGGTATTTCATTTTCAATTTTATATTTCTTTAAAATTGAAAGCGCATCAGCAAAAGTTGTCGGATCAGGTGCTGTTGGACCAGATGCGATTACATCAAGTGGATCACCGATAACATCAGAAAGGATCAAGCTTACTACTCTGGCCGGAGACGCTGCTTTGGCCAAAAGTCCTCCCTTTACTTTGGATAAATGCTTACGGATGCAATTCATTTCAGTAATATCTGCACCTGTTTTCAATAAAATACTATTTACCCTTTTCAAATCTTCGAGCGTGCATCCTTCAGGAACATCTGCAAGAAGAGCAGAACCTCCACCTGAGATTAAACAAATCACAAGATCATCTTTTTCAGCCTTGTTTACGATTGACAAAATATGATCCGTTCCTTTTACGCCATTCTCATCTGGTACCGGATGCCCTGCCTCAGTAATATCAATAAAATTCAGGGGAGCTGAATGTTCATATTTAGTAATTATATGACCAGCCCTTATTCTTGATCCCAAAATGGATTCCAGCGCATGAGCCATCGCAGCACTTGCTTTGCCAAAGCCAACGACATAAATATTTTTTATAATAGAAAGATCAAAGCTAATATCTTCAATTTGAAGAGTATCTGGATTTACAGAAACATATCTTTTAATCAGATTGTTGGGCTTAACACTTTCAACACCGGCTAAAAAAATTTCAATTGCTTTTTGTCTTTGATGACTATTTTGCATAGTAATAGTGATTTTATAATTTACCAGACTCCATTCTGTCGTTGATTTCTTAGTGCTTGTCTCTGGTTACTTTTGGGGGATTCTTACCAGCACCCTTCGACCCTTGGGGCCCTTCGACCCTTCGACCCTTCGACCAGCTCAGGGACCACAAGCTCAGGGACCGCAGGCTCAGGGCGGCGCCCAGTAACCAGCAACTATTCTCCGCATTTTATATCTTCATCAATAATCATTAAAATAAACCAGGAACCCAAATGTATGTCATTAATAGGCCAATAATTCCTACTATAATAGCAGCAAAAGACATCGGAATAAGATTTCTCTTAATTAACAATCCTTCAACACCAATTAAGCCAACAGTTGCACATGCAGCAATTACGTTATGAACACAAATCATATTACCTATAGCGCCACCAACATTTTGCAAACCAACAGTAATTATATGTGATATTCCAAGATTATCAGCAATGGAATACTGGAAAAGCGAAAAAAGCATATTTGAAACAGTGTTTGATCCGGACATAAAGGACCCTAAAGCACCAACAAACGAATCTACCATAGGCCATGCCCCTTGAAATATGTTTCCCATAGATTGCGCCATTGCAATTGGCATGCTAAGATATTCATTAGGATTTGTACCCGATTGCATCATAATTCTTACAAGCGGAACGGCAAACATTAAGGCTATAAACGGACCTTTTATCCTTTTTACTGATTCCCCCCACGCTATCCCAACTTCTTTTCTTTTCATTTTAAACAAAGGGATAGCAACCAAAGCAATAAGAAGGAATGGCATGATACCGGGAATACTTAAGGGAGCAAATTCAGTTATTACGGTTGTGCCAAATAATTCAGGTGAAACATAATTAAAAGATTTTATCCAGTCGTTAAAAGGCAAGGTCCTCACTCTTGTAAGAACTAATAAAATCCCAATAAGAATATAAGGAATCCAGGCTTTAAATATGCTGATATTCGTATTATCATTATCACTTGTTATTGAAATGGAACCTGTCCAGTTTTTCTCCCATTTCGATTTTTCTGGAAAATCCCAGGTTTTTTTTGGCACAAGGAAACCTGCTTTTGTTGCTGGAATAAGAATGATAAGACCAATTAGAGCACCAATCAGACTAGGGAATTCTGGTCCCAGAATAAGGGCAATTGCTAAATAAGGTACAACAAGACAGAGCCCTGCAAAAATAGCATAGGGCCAGATGGCAAGTCCTTCTTTTATACTTTTCTTTTCACCAAAGAATCTTGTTAGCATAACTACCATAATTAAGGGGATCAAAATTCCTGGAACAGCATGTTGAAGCGCGGTCCATACCCCTATTTGATGAATAAATTCACTATAATTCATGCCATTTTCTGCCAGGCTTGTAAGTATTTCGGGAGTATTTAAAGATGATCCAACACCAATGAGAGTTGGTGTTCCTACTGCACCAAAGGAAACGGATGTGCTGTTAGCAATTAGCGCAACCATTACAGCAGCTAAAGCCGGGAAACCCAGTGATAGCAACAAAGGAGCTGCTAATGCTGCTGGAGTACCAAATCCCGCTGAACCCTCAATAAAGGAGCCAAAAAGCCAGGCAATAATTATTGCCTGAACCCTTCTGTCGGGGGAAATGGACGTAAAACCTCTATTAATGGCTGCTATTGCACCACTTTCTCTGAGAGTAAATAGCAATGTCAGTGCACCGAATACTATTAATATAATTTTTAAAGCTATTACAACACCATTCAGACTTGATGCTAAAACCCAGTTTAAGGGTGTTTTCCAAACAAAGAGAACCAGGATTAGAGCAAGGCCAAAGGCAAGAGGCATAGCTTTTGTAGCAGGCCAACGAAAACCAACCATTAGAATAAAAATAGCAGCAATAGGGATTACTGCAAGTAGAGCAAGAATTCCTTCTGACATGTTAATTAGTTTTTTGGGTTTGTACTATTATAATTAATAATGAAGTATAAATATGCTTATTAATAATTTGTTTTTTTAATCCACAAGTTTCTGAATTGAATTTTTGATCCTTCTGCCTGCATACCAATTGCGCCTTTGGTTAAGGAACAATTATAGGCTTTATTCTGAAGAAGTCCGTTAACTCTTATTTCAATTGTATTGCCTTTACAAATAATGTCATAACTGTTCCACTCACCGGCTTTCTT
>JAGLSB010000622.1 GCA_023135955.1 Bacteroidales bacterium
CAATGTCCTTAATTCAGAAGGTTAATAATCAATTGCATAAAGAATACGCACCTTCAATTGAAGCAACCAGAGAGATCAAACTACTAACAGCAATATCTCATTTATGGTTTGAGGAAATAATCTCAGGGGATACAACAGTAAACTTTGAAGGAGTTATAACAAGAGTTGAACTGGCACAATGGTACTTAAATTCAATTTTAGAGGGAGGAGTTACTGATAAAATATCTATTCTACCTATTCGGGATACTATCATACGAGATGAAATAATCTTAGCAAAAAAGAATCTTCAGGACTTTAAAGAAATTACTATTGAAAGGTGGAATTACAAAAACTTATCTGGAATAGGGTCGGATATGGACCAAAGCTATGACAAGGTATTTAATCTAATTCAACAAAATATTTCAGATATACATAATAACATTCAAAATTATAAAATAGAAAAAGAAAAAAAGCTCAATCAGCTTCAAAATTTCTTAATTCTATCTGTTTTATTATTATTAATTGCTATGGTAATAAAAATAAGTAAGAATGAATTGGCACTAAAAAAAGAACATTTAAGATTTAAAAGGAAAACTGATTCATATTTAGCACTTATCAATAAGTATATTAAACAGAGTGCTTCACTTCAGAAAGCGTATGAAAAAATTGAGACAAATGAAAAATATTTAATAAGCGTTTTCGGATCAGCGCCGATTGGGATTGGAGTTGTAAAGAACAGGATTATATCATTTGTCAATGAGCGGTTTTGTAAAATTACAGGATATGCAGAAATGGAACTAATCAATAATTCTGCTGAAATGGTTTATCCTGATAAGGATGAATATGAAAGAGTAGAAAAGTATAAATATGAGCAAATTAAAAAGTACGGAACCGGAACCATTGAAACTATCTTTAAGAAAAAAGATGGAAAATTAATAAATGTAATATTAAGCTCAACGCCTATTAACATCAATGATTTAAGTAAAGGACTGACCTTTTCTGCTTTAGATATAACGAAACGCATTAATACTGAAAATAAACTTAAAGAAAGTGAAGAAAAATTTAAAGCATTCTTCAAAAGTAACAAGGCTGTAATGCTGCAGCTTAATACTACTTCACAGAAGATTGTTAGTGCGAACAATGCAGCAATAAGTTTTTATCAATACCCAAAAAAAGAAATAATAGGTCATTCTGTTAACAAATTAAACGCCTTACCAGAAAAGGAAATTAACAGGCGAATGCAAATGGCTTTAAAAGAAAAATCAAATCATTTCATTCTTAAGCATAAATTGGCTTCAGGAGATTTAAGAGATGTAGAAGTTTATGCTTCCCCAATTAGGATTAGAGAAGAAGATATTATATTACTAATTGTACATGATATCACTAAGCGTACTATAGCAGAAAAACACCTTAATGAAAGTAAAAAAACTCAGGATAAAATTCTGGATGCATTTGATGATGATACTTATTTATGCTCTGCCGATAATGAAATCTTATATTTAAATCCGGCTATGAGGAATAGAATCGGATATGATGCTGTTGGAGAGAAATGTCATAAAGCAATCTATAATTCCGAAAAGGTTTGTTCCTGGTGTTATTTTGAAGACCTGAAAATGCAAAAGAAAGACAAAGTTGTAATTGAAGTTGAAAAAAATAATAAATATTATATAGTGACTTCTGTTTTATTAAAGGACGATTCAAAGCTTACTGTATATCATGATATTACAACAAGAAAACTTGCTGAAATAGAATTATCAAAGTCTGAAGCAAAATTCAGGTTGCTTTTTAATACTGCAAATGATCCTATTTTTTTAGTTAATATTAGCAATAAATTTATTGAAATAAATGATGAGGCTGTCATACAATATGGATATTCAAAAGAGGAATTTCTGACTATGAATCCTGATCAATTATCCAACCCAGGTTTAGAGACTAAATTTATAAAAGAAATAGAGGAGGTTAGCAAAAGTAAAAGAAAGCTATTGATTCAAAAACACATAAAAGCAGATGGTACAATTTTTCCAGCTGAGATTTC
This sequence comes from Bacteroidales bacterium, assembly GCA_023135955.1. GTDB lineage: Bacteria > Bacteroidota > Bacteroidia > Bacteroidales > JAGLSB01. The sequence goes on from JAGLSB010000622.1 coordinate 2,015, forward strand.
TACCAGAATGATTACTTATAACGACGAAACTGTCTTTTTAGTTATTGTTCATAATATCAGTGAAAGAGAACAACAGCAACAAAAAGTATATAATGCCGCTATTCAGGCTGAAGAAAAAGAGCGGTCAAGGGTATCAAGAGATATTCATGATGGCGTCTCGCCTATGTTGTCTGCACTTAAAATATATATTCAGTCATTAAAAAAGCATAAAAAGAAAGTAATAGTTGATGAAATTCATAATAGAGTGGAATTAACACTAGACGAAACCATTGAAACTATATCAGAAATTTCAAATAATCTTAGTCCGCATATACTTCGTAATTTTGGATTGGCAAAAGCAATTAAAAGCTTTGCTAATAAGTTTAAAAATATTAGAAATATTGAAATTAACCTAAAGGCTGATAATATTGATGGTCTGGAAAGTGATATTGAAATAAGTCTTTACAGGGTAACGACAGAATTAATAAATAATACTTTCAAACATTCAACCGCAAACAAAATTACCATTAATATAAACAAAGGAGCTTATGTTGACTATATATATACTGATAATGGTCAGGGATTTGACCTTGAAAAGATTAGTGGAAAAGGAATGGGGATTTACAACCTTTCAAATCGCATTAAATCTTTAAGAGGAAATATTAATTTTACAAATAATAATGGTACTGAAGTTGTAATTCGTATACCATTAAATTAGTAAGAATCTTTGTAAAAAGCGAAGCCATATAAGAACTATAATGATTCACTGGCATTACCGCAAAGTATTTAGAAATATAAGCAATAAAATTTTCAGGAGAAAAGTTTTACTTTATAACTTTGAATGAAAATGAGTATTATTTCTTTTATGAGACGTGTTTCGAAATATCCAGTTCATTTTTGTTTTAAAATATATGAGGATTTATGACTGAGAAAATAAAAATAGCAATTGTTGATGATCATGAATTATTCAGAGAGGGCTTAAAATTTATTTTAAATCATAACAGTGAATTAGAAGTGAT
>JAGLSB010000623.1 GCA_023135955.1 Bacteroidales bacterium
GTGAATTTTCAGACTGTAGGTTATTTAGAGAGAGAAGAATATAATCCCAGCCTGGATTTAGCATTTAAGATAAGTGAATACTTCGGCTTGCCTGTAGAGCTTATTTTTTCACCTAAACCCTTAAAGCCACTGAGTGAAGAGATTATGGAAATAAAAAATAGATTTAAAGGAGGACAATAAAATGACAAAAGAAATATCAAGAAAACAGAACAGAGTATGGATTTTACTAAACTCTTTAAGCCTGATTGCAGGTTTGGTTTTATTCTATGGAGTGAAGATTTTCAACTGGTCAATATATTTCTTGTTAATGGAAATATTTGTTTTGACAATCTTTCTCATTTCTTTTTATAAAGCATTTATTATTACAAAATTCTGGAAGATGCTGCATACTTCATCTAAGAATTTAGATGAAAGAGAAATGCAAGTTGTATTGAATGCTATAAGATATGCATATAGCATTTTCGCCATAATTTGCCTTATAATTATTTATGCCTTTGCAATTGCAGAATATAAACCAATTGATGTTGTGCTTGCCGGTGCATTGCTTTATTTGGCACATGCTTTACCATCTTCAATTGTAGCATGGAATGAAGATGCTTACACTCATTAATTTAGTTGAATAATTGATGTGAAATATTTGAAACTTCAGAAATGAAAGCTTTATACATTTCATTACTAATGTTGTCACTTTTGTTCAAAAGCAATCTGACGTATTCTTGTACAATATTTTATGTTGCGAAAGACAATAAAGTATTTGCTGGAAATAATGAGGATTGGGAAGACCCTTATTCAAAAATATACTTCTACCCTCCGGAAAATCATCATCATGGATGGATTAAGTTTGGCTGGGGAAGTGGTTTCCCTCAGGGAGGCATGAATGATCAGGGACTCTTTTGGGATGGTTCTTCTGGGCCATATCTGGCTATGCCACTTTCTGAAGCAAATAAAGAAAAGTATCCTACTGCATTAATGCAGAAAGTAATTGAAGAATGTTCCAATATTGAAGAGGCAAGGGGAATTTTTGATCGGTATTATTGTGAAGATCAGTACAAAGCACAATACCTTGTTGGTGACTCGTTAGGGAATTCAATAATTGTTGAAGGGGATAATATTTATTCCGAAGATAGGGATTATTTAGTGCTGACTAATTTTTATAACAGTCATCCAGAATTAGGTGGTTATCCATGCTGGCGTCATGAAACTGCCACAAATATGTTAAGTAGTTATACGGAATTATCACCATATTTTGTTGGATCAGTTTTGGCCTCAACGCATCAGGAAGGGAGATATCCAACTCAGTATTCAAATATTTATGATCTTAAGAATTGTACAATATATTTATTTCACTTTCACAATTATGAGGAATTTATAATCATTGATTTGGTTGAAGAATTAAAAAAGGGATACCGATCAGTTGACATACCCGAATTGTTTTCCAAAATAAATTTGTTGACCCCTTCAGATGGTGAAAAAATTGAATCGACCTCAGTTACAATTAGCTGGGAGGGAATGCCCGGGAGCAGTTATGAAGTGATTTATTCATCAGAAAGTGAATTTTTAGAGGCTAATTCAATAAGTCAGACATATATATCTTCAGATATAAGCAATCATTCATGGTTAATGTTTTTTATGCCCGGATTATTATTTATTATTCCATGTGTAAATAGAAAGAAAAGTATTTATTTGCCAATTATAATCTTGTTTACAGGTCTTTTTAGTTTTCAATGTCAGAAAGAGCAAATTACAGATCCAGAAGTGGAAGTTATTGAGATTAAAGAAACAATTGTTAATCTTTTACCCGAGACCACATATTATTGGAAGATCAGAGCCCATTCTGAAGGTCAGGATGATTTCTACAGCGAAACTATAACAAGGAATTTTATTACTGAAAAAAAATAAATTCAAAAAAAATCTAAATTACCACCCAAGTTAAAAACGAAATAATCCCTAACTTTGAATTAATCGTCGATATTAGAAAAAACATTGTCGACCTTACTTATTATCAATAATAAGGCATGATAATATGCAAATGAGAAAATTAATTCTAATAGTAATTTTAAATCTCTGTTCTGTAATTATTTATAGTCAGGAAGACTCCACTTTCTCTTTTGACGAATTCTCTGTCTCAATAAACAGGTCTACTGTTGGAGATTTGAATACTGAGGATAGATTTGGATTCGGTGCAGGAGCCTATCATAACTTTAGGCCAGGGAAAAGGATTAACCTTGTTTTTGGATTGGAATTCAATCGTACAAGTCAATTTAAGAAATATATGTATGCTGGACATTTCGCTAGTTCAACAAACATAACCTACATTTTTAACAGCTTCTCGATGCCTTTAAGTCTGATGATCAACTTTGGAAATAAGACAAAAGTGTTTCTGGAAACCGGTACTTATATTGATACAAATTGGGGCAACAGAAAAGGTACAATGCACACATTTTATACGAATGAGTTTCATAAGGAATATGACTTTGATGAAAAAATCAGTAATAATGGTCCAAATTTAGGAGTTTCAATTGGAATGGGGCTAAATATCCCGGTTTCGAAATTTACCTTAATAATAAAGCCGGAAATTAAATACGGTCTTTTTGCATTGAGTATCTATGGGGATAAGGTTTATAATCGGTATTTTCGTTTTATGATTGGGTTGAAAAAATAAAAATGAACGAAAATTTAATTGAAAATAAAGTATTTAAGAGAACTGATTTTTCTGAGAAAGGCTTAGATAAAGGTGATTACGACAATTGTAGCTTTCTCGAGTGCAACTTTTCTGATTCAAATTTATCGAATATATGCTTCATTGAGTGTAATTTTGATAATTGCGATCTAAGTAACTGCAAGCTGAAAAATGCAACTCT
>JAGLSB010000624.1 GCA_023135955.1 Bacteroidales bacterium
AATTTTCTAAAAAACTTTACCCGATAAAAGGAATTAGTGGAATCGTCTCATTAATTCAAGGGCAAGGTTATGGTAAAGTACTTATGCAAGAAATAAGAGACTATTTAGAACAGGAAAACTTAATGGGTATTGGATTCTGTACAAGAAAAAATAATCCATTCTATAAAAAATGTAATTTTCTTGTTGAAAACGATCTGATAAATAGATTTACGTATAAGGACAATAACGGAAACTTGAATTATAATCCTGATGGGAATGACGATGTTCTATACTTCAACGATAAGTATTCTTTGTTTCAAAAATTAATCTCATCTCCAAAAGCAAAAGTATATATACCTTTTTGGTGGTAAATCCGCTCCTGCTTTCCGAAAAAGACACACGAAAATCAAAATAATAAAGCCTTGCTGAGGGTGAGGACGAGATTGCTTCACTCACCCTCGTACCTCGGGCTCCTTCGCAAATACGGGGCTTTTATCCCCTACCCCCGATTAGGTTTGGTCTTTGCGAGTCGCCGAGGCGAAGCAATCTCGTATTGTTTGCGGTTACTCGATTCAAAGAAAATATAATACAATGTGTCAAATTAATTATTATAGTCAAATATTTCCATTTTAATAATCTTTAACATATTCCTGGAATCTTTGTATGCTTCTAATATACTGTTCGTTACAATCCACAACCTTATATTTTTTTATTTTACTACGAAATTATTCGTAGAAATATTTGCATGTACGAAATACTTCGTATATATTTGCCTACGAAAGTGTTCGTAATAGAAAGTTAAATAATAGACTAATGCACAATAATACATTTCAACAACCGACTGATTCTGAACTAGAGGTTCTCACTATTTTATGGAAATACGGCACTTCTACTGTAAGATTTATAAATGATAAATTGAATGAAAGTAGAAAAGTAGGATATACTACTACTTTGAAAATCATGCAGATAATGTTCGAAAAGAAACTTTTAATCAGAGAACAGGAAGGAAAATCACATAAATATACACCTGCAATTGAGGAAAATGCCATTCAAGATCGTCTTATTAATAAAATCCTTGACTCAGCCTTTGGAGGTTCAGCATCGAGTTTAGTAATGCAGACCCTTGGAAATCATAAAGCTTCCAGTGCAGAACTGGATGAAATAAGAAAACTTATTGATGACTTAGGCAAAAAATAAAGTTATGATGCCGGAAATTATTGATTATGGAATAATGCATTCATTAGGTATGACCCTTCTTCATTCCTTGTGGCAGGTTCTGGCTGTATATATTATTCTAAGAATTGTGCTTAGTCTCCTGAAAAGTACCGACTCCAGTTCAAAATATAATATCTCTGCAATTTCAATGCTTGTTATCTTAGGATTCGCAATAATCACATTTTCGATTTATGAAAGAATGGATAATCAGGATGAATCCCTGGTTTTTTATCACCTAACGAAATTTAACGAGACAGGATCCAAGGAAGTCATGTCATACCCAATTCCCTTAGCCCATGAATTGGGGATAACACCACAAAAAACAATATTAGACTATTTGCCATGGTTTGTTCTTGTCTATGCATTGGGAATAATTTTTCTGAGTTTCCGCCTGGCATTTGGCCTTATATATTTAAAAAAATACCGCTATGCAGGAATCGTACAAATAAGTGATGACCTTGAAAAGTTGTTCCTCAAACTTCATAAACAACTTAAAATAAAAAGACAAGTATCAATAGTTGAATCTGTACTAATACAAGTGCCATTCGTCTTAGGATACCTTAAACCTGTTGTAATTGTGCCTGCCGGAATATTATTAAACATTCCATTTAATCAGGTTGAGGTTATTTTAGCACATGAACTTGCACATATTAAAAGAAATGATTTTCTAATAAATATAATACAGTCGGTTGTGGAATTATTATTTTTCTATCATCCGTTTATCTACCTAATCTCTAAACATATACGTGACGAAAGAGAAAATTGTTGCGACGACATTGCCTTGAATTATTGCAACGATTCCACACAATATGTTAATGCATTAGCCAATATGGAAAGTGTACGAATGAATCTATCCCCTTCGGCGATAGCTTTTGTTAAAAAGAAAAATAGTTTATTAAAACGTGTTTCAAGAATTTTAAAACCAAATGTTATGAAAACTAAATTATCAGATAGAATCTTCGCAGGATTAATTGTTGTCGCCGGACTCTCAACAATATTGATTATGGGTGCGGCAGCATTAAATAATATACCTGTGGATGATCAAAATGTACCTACAAAGGATTTATCAATTAATCTGAGTAATCTTTATGATAAAGATGTTATTATTTCCGACAGCATAGTGGAATTTGATGATGGTAAAATCATCACACACAGAAAAAATGAAAAAGGAAAGAAAGAAGAAATTGAGATGGAATTTGACAATGGGGAACTCACTGAAATAATTGTGGATGGGAAAAAAGTTCCTGAAAAAGATCACCATCTCTATAAAGATGTTGTAAAGAGCACATTGGTTGAAGTAAAAGAAGCTCAAAAGGATATATTTGATGCTCAAAAAGAATTAGCTGAAGTTGACTATGAAGAATTTAGAAGAGATATAGATGAGGCAATGGCCGAACTTGAAAATATTAATCATGAACAGATAATGAGAGAAGTTGAAGAAGGAATGGCTGAGGCTAAAGCAGCAATGGCAGAGATCGATATCGAAGCGATCCGGGAAGAGATTGCTGAAGCTATGGAAGATATTGATATTGAAGGAATTCGAATGGAAGTGGAGGAAGCAATGAGGGAAATTGATTTAGAAAATATCAATTTACAAATTGATTCAGCTATGAATTCGATAGATTGGGAAGAGATCCAATTTGAAATACAACAGGAAATTGAGGATGCTAAAATGTCTGAAAAAGACATGCAGGAAGTAATGGAAGCAATAGAGTCTATTGATTGGGATATTATAGGCGGCTCAATAAATCTGGGGTTAGATGTCGCTTTTCAAACCCTTGAAGGCCTCGATGAAATAATTGGAGAAAGCGTTGCTTTAGGTTTAGGTATAAGTGAAGAAGTATTGCTGAACCTGGATGAAACTATTTTCATGGCTCTTGAAAGTGTTAAATCTCTTAATTCTGAAAAACTAATTAAAGAAATAGAGGAAGCTAACTTAGAGATTGAGAGAGAAAAGGAGAAACTGGATACACTAGAGAAGGATATGGAGGAGGCTCTGGATAAGATGGAGAAAAAATAAATATAGTTTAAATATTAAATTAAGACAAAAGTCGCCAAGCCCATGGCGACTTTTTTTATAGGCAAAAAATTTCATGAAATATTATATTTCAAATTAATGTAAAAAATGATTATTCCGTTTATAACTTATATGAAAGCTATTAATCTTTTGCTGATAATCTAACTATATTTGACTTGTAAAAAAAAGATAATTACAAGAAATATTTCAAACCGAATGTTGAATAAGTTTCTTCTTTCGTGCCTTATATTATTAGCCAGTTTACCAATCATAAATGGTCAGGATACTCTACGTCTTTCTGGAGATGGTGAGCGTTGGAATGTTGACCCTGACCTTATAGATTATTTTCAGGTAGCTCAGCAGGAATTCGATCCCGATTCGGTAAAATTTTACAAATTCAATCAATGGAATGACAGTTTAAATCTGAAATTCAATAAAGAAGACAACCTGATCATTTTTCGTGTCTTAGTAAAAAATGAACTCGATAAAAAAGTAGAAATTGGATTATCAGGAAATTTATCTAATGGCAGCAGAATATTCTATTTTAATTCTAAGGGTGAAAATATAGAGGCTGACTTATTAAATATAAGGGGGCGTGATATTTATGGTAGAATTCAGATTAAAGAGGATGAGCAAATTGAAATTTTTCTAGAGATTAAGTCAAAGTCTTCAAATCTGGGAGATCGGGGCAGGGTTCTTAATTTGGAAATTCATGATTTTGAGAGGCTCATAACCAAAGAACTTAGCAGCAGGTTTATTCATTCATTACTACTTGGCTTATTGCTTTTTAGTGCAGTATTAAACCTCATTTTAGGAATAATTCTGCAGCGGAAATCCCATGTTGGTTTATTTTTCTATTTGTTGAGTTTATTACTCTTTGCATTCTCATACCTGGGTTTTTACGATGAATTTTTCAGTAAAGGGGAGATTCACATACCAATAAGCCTTCCAGTATATTTTCTAACACTTATACTTTTTCTGCAGGTAAGCAAACGTTACCTTCAACTAGAAAAGAATCTTCCAGGTTGGAATACTATCACTAATCTTATAATGTTTTTCCTTGCATTGAGTATCCCATATTATTATCTCACAGTTTATATTGACAAATTCTTTAATAATTTTCTGGCTTTCTCATCTTTATTTTTCTTTGTTATTGCGGCCTTAATGGGACTGATAGAATCAGTAATACTGTTTAAAAAAGAGCCAAAGGCAAAATACTTTCTCATTGCTAATTTAATTGTTGTTATCTCTTTAGGAATAAATATTTTCCTGGGAAACAAATATCCCGTTGTTGTTGGTTCAGTTTTACAAGGATTTATTTTTACAATTGGTCTGGCTGAGGAAATTAAAATTCTGGACCAACAAAAACTAAAATTTCAGCAAAGCCTTATCGGACAGCTTAAAGTAAACTTAAAGTTCAAGGAAGATCAAACTGTTGTACTTGAAAAAAAGGTGGATGAGAGAACAGGAGAATTAAAGCGTGCTAACAGTGAATTAACAGAGAAAAATAATATTGTAGAACAACAAAAAGAATTACTGGAATTTAGGAGTAAGGAAATTAAAGACAGCATCCAATATGCCAAAAGAATTCAGACAGCCTCCTTCCCTTCTCGTAAAATATTAGAGAAAATTACAGACGACTATTTTATTTTCTATAAACCAAGGGATATTGTAAGTGGTGATTTCTATTGGTTTGGTGAGGTAGACGATAAAGTCATACTTATTGCATCAGATTGTACCGGACATGGAGTTCCTGGTGCTTTTATGAGCATTCTTGGAATTGCCTTTCTGAACGAAATAATAAACAAAACAGAAATACTAATCGCCAATGAGATATTAAATGAGCTTAGGGACTACATAAGAAAATCACTTCATCAGACGGGAAAAAAGGATGAAACAAGAGACGGGATAGAGATGGCATTATGTGTGGTCGATTTTGCCAATAATAAGTTACAATATTCGGGAGCTTTACGCCCTTTGTACTTTATAAGGAATAAGGAGCTGAATGAATTTAAAGGCGATTACATGCCCATCGGGGTCCATGATGATGATGAAAACTCGTTCA
>JAGLSB010000625.1 GCA_023135955.1 Bacteroidales bacterium
CAAATTCAATGGCACGAATACCGAACGTGCTTTTGTATTCATCCAGTATTTGGGTTCCTGCTTTTACCAATGTTATTGCTGTGTATATTTCAGGTGTTTCGACGGACCACAACTCAGGCTTTTTAACTTTCAAGACCTGTTCAATATCATCCGATTGATAATTTCCAATATTAAATGCTGAAGATTCATTCGCCACCTGTTCACCATTAGGATTATATATTCTTGTTTCAATATTCAATTCTTTTGCCTCATCCATATTCTTAATGGTTGAGACTATTTTTATGGAGGCTTCATCTTCTGAAACTTTAGGTGTTGAAATAAATGTTCCCCATGTTTCGATGTGCGTTGCAGAAGTAACATTCAACCAAACATTTCGGTAAATACCAGATCCGGAATACCACCTGCAATTGGGCACATTGGTGTTCTCAACTCTGACGGCAATGGTATTTTGCTCTTCAAAACTTAGTAGTTCTGTTATGTCGTAACGAAAACTGGTATATCCATCGTGCTGAATACCAATTGGGTTTTGGTTTACCCATATTGATGCATTCTTATAAATGCCATCGAACTGTATTTCAATACTTTTTCCTTTGTAGTTTTCCGGTAACATAAAGCTTTTCCGGTACCAGGCTTTACCACCGGGCAACCAGGCATTACGACCAGAATTCTCTTCGCTGAAATTGGCTTCGACGCTCCAATCGTGAGGCAGATCCAGTGTACGCCATTGGCTGTCGTCTAATTCAATTTCACAAAAAGAAGCCTTGTCTTCCAGTTTAAATTTCCAGTTTTCATTGAAATTTTCCTTAATTCGGACTGTACTGTTACTTTGTGCAATTAGTGTGGTTTGAGCAAGTAAAACGATAATAAATATATGGTAAAGCTTTTTCATTATAGAATAATTTGAGTTGATAATGGTTATTTATTTTCAATACTTAAAGCGTCAATTCCTTTTAGGCCTTTTGAGTATATGCGTTTAATTTCCTTATCTGTTAAGGCACGTGACCAGATGCAAAAGTCATCTAATAAGCCCACGTAGTTTTTCATGTTCATGCTTTTCCGTAAATCTGTTTTATACGCTTCTATTTGTGTGGAAACTGACATCCAATTGGCTTGTGATGTGTTAATTCCAGTTTCAGGTTTTGTTGTTTTGGTATCTTCTATCAGCTTTCCATCAATGTAGAGTTTCAAATCTTCAATCGTTGAATTGTTGCGTGGGACAACAACCGCAATGTGATGCCATTCCCCATCATTAATGCTCTGATTCTGTGTTGATTTATATATTTCAGGCCTGATTGCTAACTCTGGATTTCCTTCGTTAATGCTAAGGTTAAAGAATTGCCCTTGTCCCCAATATGAACCACTATTAAGAATAAGCCTGCGTTCTTTGGCGCTTGTTTTCACCCAACAAGACAAGGTTCTTTCATAACCGTCCATCATGGGTCCCATTGGTAATACAATTAATTTTGATGATTCGTTTATTTCAATGGCATTACCAATTATGCCTTTTGCTTGCTTAACCTTACTTCCGATTAATGCATAATCTGAAAGAAATCCTCCATCGTTATCATAAACTTGCGGGTTTTCTATTGCAGCCATTAATGGATTGTACTTCATCTTTTGGGGGAATGCCCCTGTAGTACTGCATTTATAACTTGATTTGTCCAGTTGTTCATTAAA
>JAGLSB010000626.1 GCA_023135955.1 Bacteroidales bacterium
CCATACTATATTGATACCCCCACCTGGGGTAGTCCTGAACCTATCCGGGGGTGGTTCCGAACATATCGAGGGGAGGGTCTCGAAGCGGGGGTAGGTGGTAAGTGACCCCTCCAAGGGTAGTTCCGAACCTATCTAATGGTAGTCCGGAAGGGGGTCATGGGGGGGTCCGAATAGGGGGCTCACCCCATCAGAGCCCCGGCCATACTATATTGATACCCCCACCTGGGGTAGTCCTGAACCTATCCAGGGGCGGTTCCGAACCTATTGAGGGGAGGATCTCGAAGGGGAGGTAGGTGGTAAGTGATCCCAACCAAGGGTAGTTCCGAACATATCTGGGGGAGGTTTCGAACCAGCCCTTGAGGGGGTCGGAACCAGGTATAGGGCAGTTCGGAAGGGGTTGTGTTGGCGTTCAGAAGGGGTAAAGGACATTTTAATTTGTGCATTCGTGGTAGGAATGAATGAGAGAATTGGTATTTTGATTTGAAACGAATTTCTAATTGTCGATTATATCTTCTCCCTTAATCTTCTTTAAACTTTCTTATTCTTGAAAAAATAGAGATTATTTAATATCAAAAAGAATTCTAAGATTTTTATTTATCTCAGGAATAATGGTTTTTCCAACCATCCCTAATTTCCCCAGAACAATACTTTTTTCAATGGTTGCAATTTTATTCAATCTTAACAGGGATTCCTTTTTCAAACCATTTTCTTTTTTGGGAAATAAAATTATATCCGTTGGTTCAGCAAAGTACAATTGAGTTGTAATAAATGCAACGGTTATATCCAAATCAGACGCAATTAAAATTAATGCAGGACGAGTTTTAGTTCCTTTTAGATTTGTGAAGGGGAAGGGCAATAAAACAATATCTCCTTTGTGCATTTTTTTAGATTAAATAACTATATGGAATTATTTATACTTTTCTTTTAAATCATTTACTGTATAAATAGTTTCTTCGTCTTCAAGGAATTTGAGGCTGCCGGATTCTTCTGAAATTCTTTCAATGCCCTTTTGAAGCTCAATTTCCTCATTGTATTTTTTAAGTAGAAATTCAATATAATCATCTACTATGGAAATTCTTTCCTTAGGCAATTTCATTAATCGGGAAATAGTTTTTTCTATTAGTTTTTCCTTATTCACAAGAAAGTATAGTATTAGTTTTAATCATCAAAGTTGATGATTTCTTTTTTGAATTCAAAAAGTTTTTTGATTATTGGAGAATTGGCAGGTGCTCGCTTTGCTCGCTGGGAAGGCACTCACTTCGTGAGTTTGGGAGATGTTCACTGCGTTCACTTGGGAGGCGCTCACTTCGTTCGCTTGGGAGAGGGTGATTCGGATTGATTTGGCGGCCTCAGCAGCAGAAGAATTTTTGGGAACCGAAAACCTCAGTAATAGAAGAGTTATGGGAAATTGAAAAGCCTGAGGTGACCACAGGGATAGAGGCAATTAAAGACACAAAAAAGGACCATATGAGAAAAGAGGGTTAAAAAAAAGACTAAACAAAAGTAGCTGAGCGGTTCGGTTATTGAGCGATTCGGTTACTGAGCGATTCGGTTACTGAGCGATAGTCGAAGTAGTCGAAGTAGCCGAAGCCCTGTATGCATCTTCGAATATATTGAGTAAATTTACTCATAATATTGAGTAATACGTAAATTATGTTTGAACGTTCAGAATTACAACTACTTAAAAAGAGGATTGAGGAGCCACGTAAATTTATTCAAGTGGTTATGGGGCCACGTCAGGTGGGAAAAACTACAATGATAAGTCAGCTTTTTAAACAGAGTTCTAAGAATGGATTATTTGAATCAGCTGATGCAGTTGCAGCCAGTAATGCAAGTTGGTTGCAACAAATATGGGAGACCGCTCGACTTAAATTGAAAAATCAATCGGGAAATGAATTTTTATTGATTGTTGATGAAATTCAAAAAATAGCAAATTGGAGCGAGATCGTGAAAAAACTATGGGATGAAGATTCTATTAATAATATTCATTTGAAAGTAATTTTACTTGGTTCTTCTCGTCTTTTGTTGCAACAGGGTTTAACGGAATCTTTAGCCGGGCGTTTTGAGATAATCTATATGAGTCATTGGACATTTAATGAAATGGGACAGGCTTTTGGATGGGATGAAGAAACCTATGCCTGGTTTGGCGGATATCCAGGAAGCGCAGAATTAATAAATGATGAATATAGGTGGAAAAGATATATTGCAGATTCGTTGATCGAGACCAGCATCTCAAAGGATATTCTTATGTTAACACGAATCGATAAACCTGCATTGCTGAAAAATCTTTTTGAATTAGGATGTTTATATTCCGGACAAATTTTATCTTTTACTAAGATGCAGGGTCAGCTCCATGATGCCGGAAACACAACCACTCTATCTCATTATCTTAAACTTTTAAATGCGGCCGGATTATTAGGAGGATTAGAAAAGTATTCCGCAACAAAAATCCGTAAACGTTCAAGTAGTCCAAAATTTCAGGTCCATAATAATGCTCTGCTTAGCACACAGGAAGCTAAACCCTTGTCAGAGATTCGGTTAAATCCGAGTGAATGGGGGCGAATTGTAGAGTCAGCAATCGGAGCGCACTTTGTGAATCAATCCATTAGAGAAAATTACTCGGTTTATTACTGGCGGGACAGAAATGATGAAGTTGATTTTATTTTGGAGAAGCAGAATAAAATAATAGCCATTGAAGTAAAAAGTTCTTACTCCAAAAACAGAAAAGGTATTGATGCATTTATACGGAGATTTAATCCTTCCAGAGCATATTTAATTGAGAATAATGGATTATCGTGGAAGGAATTGTTGAGGGTTAATCCTTCGGAGTTGTTTTAGGGCTCGCTTTGCTCGCGGGGAGATACTCGCTTCGCTCGTTGGGGAGGCACTCACTTCGTGAGTTTGGGAGATGTTCACTTCGTTCACTTGGGAGGTACTCGCTCGGCTCGTTTGGGAGATGTTCACTTGTGTTCACTTGGGAGGTGCTCACTTCGTTCGCATGGGAGAGGGTGATTTGGATTGCTTCGGCGGCCTCTGCAACCGAAGAGTTTGAGGAACCAGAAAAGCTTGAAGTGACCACATAGATAGAAGCAACTAAAGACACAAAATAAGGACTATAAGAGAAAAGATAGTTAAAGAAACGACTAAACAAAGGTGGCTGAGTGGTTCGGTTACTGAGCGATTCGGTTACTGAGCGATAGTCGAAGTAGCCGAAGCCCCGTATGCGTGTCCGACATCACGGCATCACCTCTTCTCTTCCTCACTTTTCAATCTTTTTCCTACCTTTGTAAAAACCCAAAAAACATGAACACCCTCATCCTTGGATCTGGAGGCCGCGAGCACGCTTTGGCCTTCAAAATTGCTCAGAGTTCACTAAACAAAAAACTTTATATTGCTCCCGGAAATGCCGGTACGCCTGAAAATGGTATAAATCTGGATTTGAATCCTACGGATTTTGTAAACCTGAAAAAGCATATTCTTGAAAAGGAAATTGGGCTAGTGGTAGTCGGTCCCGAAGCACCGCTTGTTGCCGGTGTAACAGATTTTATTGAAAGCGACAAAGATTTGAAAAAGGTTCTGGTTGTTGGTCCGGATACACATGGTGCCACTCTCGAAGGAAGCAAAGATTTTGCCAAGGAATTTATGTACAGACATAATATTCCTACTGCTGCTTATAAATGCTTTGATAAAAATAGCATTGAGGAAGGGAAAGATTTTCTGAATGGATTGTATGCTCCATATGTTCTGAAAGCAGACGGACTTGCTGCCGGGAAAGGTGTGCTTATCCTGAATGATCTTTCTGAAGCTAAACAGGAGCTGGAAAATATGCTAAACGGGAAATTTGGGAAAGCCGGCGACAAAGTTGTTATAGAAGAATTTCTTTCAGGAATAGAGCTTTCTGTTTTTGTGCTTACCGATGGAGATTCATATTTGATTCTTCCCGAAGCAAAAGATTATAAACGCATTGGTGAGGGTGATACCGGATTGAATACTGGTGGAATGGGGGCTGTTTCTCCAGTACATTTTGCTCAGGGTGCTTTTCTAGAAAAGGTGGAGGAAAGGATTGTAAAGCCAACTATCGACGGACTGAAAAAAGATGGGATTAAATACAAGGGATTTGTTTTTATTGGTTTGATGAATGTAAAAGGCGACCCGATTGTAATAGAATATAACGTGCGAATGGGCGATCCGGAAACAGAGGTAGTACTCCCGCGCATCAAGTCAGATCTGCTGGAGATACTAATTGCCACTGGTGAATCCAGGCTTTCAGAAAAAGTGCTGGAAATTGATGATAGAACTGCAACTACTGTTATGCTCGTTTCGGGTGGATATCCAGGTAATTACGAAAAAGGAAAAGAGATTTCCGGATTAAATGAAGTTGATGACTGTATGGTTTTTCATGCAGGAACAGCTTTTGGCTCTGAAAATAGCAGGAATAATGTTGTTACAAATGGAGGAAGAGTAATTGCAGTTACAGCTCTGGGCAAGAATATGCATGAAGCTCTGAAGACTTGTTATAAAAACACAGAGATAATTAATTTTGAAGGGAAGTATTACCGTAAGGATATAGGTTTTGATCTTCTATAAAAAACCGAAATTTAAAACAGATATATGTTACTCAGATTGTTTTCAAGCAATAGAAACATTTGTATAGTTCTAATCTTTTTATTTACGGCTATTTTGTGGCTGCCATCTTTTTTAGAATCAGAGGCTCCTCCAATATCCAAATCGGAGTCAATGATACTTTACTCTTTTATAGAAGGCTTTCTGGGGAATAATTTATTACTTTCAAAATTTTTTGCAGCTATATTCTTACTGTTCCAATCATACCTGCTTGTATTGATAAGTGGAAAATATATACTATTGCATCACAGAAACTTCTTACCTGCTCTGTTTTTTTTACTTATAGCTAGTTTTTATCCTGGATTGCAACATTTCTCATCAGCCATAGTTGGCTCTTTGTTTTTGATAATAAGTATAAATTTCTTTTTTGAAACTTATGATAAAGACAGTCAAAACTATAGATTTTTTGATTCTGGATTAATTCTGGGTCTGGGTATTCTTTTCTATGCAAAACTGATTCTTTTCCTGCCAGTAATATGGATCGCAGCAATTATCCTTCGAAAAGTGGATTGGAGAGAGTTAGTAATGCCTGTTTTAGGGATTGTGCTTCCTCTTTTTATGGTGGCTGGGATCGATTTTTTACGAGATGAGTACCCTTGGCAGATTTTCCTTTTGTTGAAAGAAAATCTAATAGTAGCTCAAATCCCGCTTATCACGAATTTCGGATTTTGGCTTATCAATGGAATTTTATTTCTCATTATTATGATTTCGAGTATTTATATGCTGAATATTTTCCAGTTCAGAAAAATCTTTATCCGAAATTATTACCTGGTTTTCTTCTGGATATTTGTGATAAGTCTTATTGTATTTGTAT
>JAGLSB010000627.1 GCA_023135955.1 Bacteroidales bacterium
TGTTATGGAGACGCAAACGGACAGATTGCGATTGAAGGAATTGGAGGAACAGGGACAAAAATATATACAATTGATGGTGGTTCTTCAATTACAAATGGAATTTTCAGTTCTGTTACTGGCGGATCACATATTTTAAGTATTAGCGATGATAATGGTTGTCAAAAAGACACTACAGTAATAATTAGTGAGCCAATTCCAATTAGATTTACAAGCATCGCTTTAACTCATATTACAGGATGTTTTGGAGATAATAATGGCATTATTAATGCTACCGCTACTGATGGTGTTGGAGCTCTTGAATATGCTCTGGATGGAGGTGTTTTCCAAGGATCAGGAACTTTTAATTCACTATTTGCCGGAAATCATGTAATAAGCGCAAAAGATGCTAATAATTGTCAAACCGATTCAAGTATTATCCTGACAGAGCCTTTAGCTATAAGTATTGATGCTGAATCGGCTGTAGATATAAGCTGCACAGGATCTGATGATGGAAATGTAAGTATTACAGTAAGTGGAGGAACCACCCCCTACCTTTATACTCTTAATCCTGATGCAATTTCTAATGCAAGCGGTTCATTTTCTTCACTTACTCCTGGTGATTACACAATTTCAGTTGACGACTTAAATAATTGTGGTCCTGTCACAAGTGGAACCTTAACTGTTGCAGAACCTCCTGCCCTTGCTCTCGATTCTGTTACTACAAGTGAGATATTATGTGCTGGGGGAAATTCAGCAGAGATACATATTTATGTGTCTGGTGGTACCGAACCTTTTCAGTATAGCATTGATGACGGAGGGAGCTATCTTGCATCATCCGATTTTAATTCACTTTCACCTGGAACTTATCACGTAAGTGCTTTAGATGCAAATTCATGTCCCATAGTAATAGACACCTTCAATTTTGTTGACCCACTATCATTAGTTGCCATAAAGGAAACTATTACCGATGGAGCTGTTTGTTTTGGAGACTCCGCCGGCATAATAGAATTTGAAGTAAATGGTGGAACGGGAAGTATTGAATATTCAGCAGATAACAGAATCTCATGGCAGCCCTCAGGATTGTATAATAATTTGCCAAGTGGCGATTATACAATAATTGGAAGAGATCAGAATAATTGTGAATTAAGTTCTTCCATACTCTCAATTAATCAGCCTGTTGAGATTACTGCAGATATAACGACAACTTCTGCTCTTGATGAGTTTAATCTGGGCAGCATAAATATTTCTAATGCTACCGGAGGATCAGGAGGCCTTGAATTCTCTATAACTGGCGCAACTGGAGTTTTCACAACTCAAACAAATTACCCTGATCTTATTGCTGGTTTTTACGATGTAGTTATACGCGACCTCAATTTATGTACATTTGACACAACGGTTGAGATTGTGCAAATCCAGGCCTTAGACGTAACGGTAAGCATTACAAATCTAAGTTGTAATAATTCCGGGGATGGCAGTATTCAAATGTTCGCTATTGATCCTGTAGGACAAGCTCAGTATAGTATTGATGATAGCACAAATTGGGTGATTAATGAACTTTTCGATAATCTACCTGGTGGAGAATATATAATCTCTGCCAGAGATTCGCTTGGTCGGTTTTTTGGTGATACTATAACTATAATTGAACCTGTTGCAATAGGTATTTTCAGTAACATAACTCCCGCCACTTGTACTAACAATAGCTATGACGGGGCAATAGATATTACAGTTAATGGTGCAATTGGAAACGTTGATTATAAGTGGTCTACCGGAGCTATTACTGAAGATATTAATAGCTTAGGAACGGGGGAATACCAGATAGATGTTGTTGATGAAAACCTTTGTACCGCGAACGGCACTTTTGTGGTTCCAGGAATTATAAATGTTAATGCCAATGCTGGGGCTGATACCACTATCTGTTATGGTGAAACTCTTATCCTGAATGGCCTTGGAGGTACAGTAATGTCCTGGCTTCCTATTACCGGATTGAGTAATCCGAATATTTCAAATCCTGTTGTTGAAAGTGATTCAAGTATTAGCTTTATTTTAACCGTTGTTGGTAATAATGACTGTTACGATATTGATACAATCAATATAACTATTTATCCTTATCTTGGATTAAATGCCGGAAGTGATACTTCCATTATTTCTAACCAGTCTGTAATGCTTACAACAACAGGGGGGCCTTATTTGAGTTATCTATGGGAACCTGCAACAGGTGTTGATGACACAACCAGTGCCAGTCCAACAATTAGCCCGCAGTTAACGACAAATTACATTGTTAGCGGTCTTACCGAAGACGGATGCTACGATAGAGACACTATAATGATTACTATCATTGAAAACCTAACTGTATATAATGCGTTTTCTCCAAATAGCGATGGAATAAATGATTTTTGGGATATTGAAAACAGCGACATATATCCCGATATTATAGTTGAGGTTTATAACAGATGGGGGGAAAAATTCTTCAGTTCTGTTGGTTATTCAGACGACAAACGTTGGAATGGAATGACTAAAGGAAAAGAAGCACCTTTGGGAACCTATTATTATGTTGTAATTCCATATAATGGCGCAACTCCTATTACAGGACCAGTAACAATTGTGAGATAAGATGAAAAAAATAATATATATATCCCTGATATTCATCTTTATGTCCAGTATTGTGTCAGCACAGCAATTGCCACACTTTACTCAATATATGTTTAATGACTTTGTGATCAATCCTGCAATTGCGGGAACAAGAGATTATTACCAAATAAGTTCTAATAACCGATTTCAATGGGTAGGTCTTGTAGATCCTCCTTTAACAAATACATTGAGTATTAATGGTCCTCATGGAAAGCTCCCAATGGGATTTGGTGGTTATCTATATAATGACGTTACAGGACCTACTAGCAGAACAGGAATAACCGGTGCTTATGCATATAATATTGAAATTAACAGATACATAAGAGTCTCTGGCGGGATTTCCTTCGGACTTCTGCAATACAAGCTAGATGGAGCGCAGCTAGTGGTTAATCCAGACGTTTTCGATCCAGCTATTCAACCTGTTGTGTATAATGCTTATGTCCCCGATGCAGGATTTGGTTTTTATGCCTATGCTGATGAATGGTATGCCGGATTATCGATATCGCAGTTATTCAATAATAAGATTAATTTCCTTGAAGAACCCATTGGAATGAATAGGTTAAAAAGTCATTTTTATATTACAGGTGGATATAAATATAAAATAAATCGATATTATGTAGCCGAACCTTCAATTATTATCAAGGGTACAGCTCCCAAAGCATATGTATTTGATATCACGACCAGAGTAATTTGGCAGGAAATGGCATGGGGAGGACTCTCCTATCGATTAAAAGATGCCCTTTCTGTTTTGCTTGGTTACATTTATGATGAACAAATCTACTTTGGTTACGCTTATGATATTGGACTCTCAGGCCTTCGAAAATTCAATTCCGGAACTCATGAGATAATGATAGGATATAAATTTAATGATGTCAGGTAAGCAATTCTCCAATTTCCCTATCTTAAAAGAAAATATGAAACTCAAGTTATTTCTATCTGTTCTTTTCCTCGTCTTTAGCTTCTCCTGTACGAATGACCCAACTCATATATCTAAAAAAAACATGATCGAAAGAGATGTTTTTATTGATATCTTGGTTGATATGCATATTATGGACGCCATTTCAAACGAAACGGAATATTACAGAAAATTTCCTTCCGAAGATTCTATAAACTTATACACCTTGATCTTTGAAAAGCATAAAGTTACAAAGGCACAATTCGACAGTACTGTAAGTGCTTATACTCGCAGGAGTATGTTATACAAAGAAATTTACGACGAAGTTTTATTAGAGCTTAATATTAGGCTTGATGAAACTGAAAAACTTATTTCTGATAGAGAAAATTAAAATAGATGTAATAGAACCTGACGTGGAGAGGTAAGAATGACCTCTGTTATATTGTATTTAGAACCTTTTGAATAAATCATCTATTATGCGAAAAATTTCTGCTAACTATATATACTCTGCCCAAACAGGATTCATGAAGAATGCTATTCTTACTCTCAACGATGATGAAAAGGTTGTTGAGTTGAAAGAGAATAAACATCCAAATAGAGAAGAAGCTGGAACAGAATTTTACAATGGAATTATTTGTCCTGGATTTATTAATGCCCACTGCCATCTTGAGTTATCACATATGCAAAATCAAATTCCTGAAGGACAGGGATTGGATAATTTTATTTTTTCTGTTGTTACCAGTAGGAAATCAGATAAAGTAGAAATTGATAGGGCTATTGAGAAAGCCGATGAAGAAATGAGAAGAGAAGGAGTTGTTGCCGTTGGAGATATATCCAATAAAGAGGATAGTTTTAAAGTAAAGTCACAAAGTAGCATATTTTATCATAGTTTCCTCGAGATTTTTAATATGGTAAACAGCGAAGCTGATGAAACATTCAATAACGGAATGAAATTATTAAATAAAGCGAAGAATGATTATAAAATATCTGCGTCATTAGTCCCTCATGCCCCATATAGTGTTTCAGAAAAATTATTTGAACTTTTTCGGATAAACCAAAATTCCCAAGAAAACCGACTAAGCGTTCATTCACAAGAAACTAAATTTGAAAATGAATTTATTCATGACGGGAAAGGTCGTTTCCATGAGCTTTTTACAAAACTAGGTATGGAAAAAGGGGATTCTAAGCCTCGGAAAATGAACTCTTTAAAATATTTAAGTCTGTCTATTCCTGAAAAAGCACCTCTACTTCTTGTCCATAATGTCTATACTACAAAACAGGATATTGAAGAAGGTGAAATAGATTTGAAAAAAACATGGTTTTGTTTATGTCCGAATTCCAATCACTATATTTCCAGAAAAAAACCCGGAACCTTTCTTATTAATAATTATCCCGATAAAGTCTGTCTTGGTACAGACAGCCTCGCTTCTAATCATCGGCTTTCTATCCTGGAAGAAATGAAAACATTACAATTTGAACATGGAGAAATTCCACTAAATCTTCTGCTTCAATTTGCCACACTAAACGGTTCAAAAGCACTTAATCTTGAAAATCGTTTAGGAAGTTTTGAAAAAGGAAAAAAGCCGGGTGTTGTATTAATTGAAAGAGTCGATCTGCAAAATTTAATGCTCAAAAGGGATAGTTGCGTACGCGTTTTGCTGTAAAGATAATTTCTTTTCGGAATTTCGACTGCCATTCGACCATTCGACAAGCTCATGGACCTCAAGGTAAACGCTACTTAACCGAATTCAACTTTTTAGCAATCAACACACCAGCACATTAGCACACCATTCCTACCGCCCAAACATAAATTGACCCATCTTTGCGAAGCTTGCTTTTGGATTTACAACCATAACAGGTATTCGCGACCCATTTGCCATAATATATTGCTCTGGTGCTCCAAAAATATAATCGAGGAAAGTTATGTGTTTAGTTGTAGTAATGATAATCATATCGGCCTTTATTCCCCTTGAAAATGTCATCATTTTCTTAGCAAAATTCCCAGATTTTACACTTGTATGAATCTCATAATCAATGTTATTCTGGATGAGAAATCGAATCGCGAAATTCAAATTTACTTTTACTTTTTTGGATAGGGATTTATCTGTTACAGGTGATTTAAAAAGGTGTATTTTTGCATTGAAGTATTTCCCCATATATATCGCCCAGTAAAGTTTTTCCTTATTCTCAGACTTAAAATCTATAGGAAACACAACGTCTGAGATACGGTCTTTTTCTTCAGGTGGGTTCTGTACAATAACAAAAGGAATAGTAGATCCAATAACAACTTTCAATGCTGCACTACCAAAATACTTCTGCTTTCCCTTAATGCCGTGAGTTCCCATCACAACCATTACAACATCCTCATTGTCAGAGGAATATTTTGATATCTCATTAAATATGCTTCCCTTTAAAAGAACAGATTCTATAGGCACATTATAGATCTTTGTTAATTCATCTGTCTTCTCTTTTAGCTTCTCATTCGCAGCTTTCACTACTGACTCATCTCCATCTTTAATGATATGTACAAGTCGGATTGTATTATCAACACTTCGCGCAATTTTTAGTGCATGCAAAAAAGCATTTTCTGAAACTGTAGTAAAATCCCAGGTAACCAGAACGGTCTTCTTTTCCTTCATTAAAAATTATTATTTATATGCCACAAAGTTAGTTACTAAATATTAAAAATGAAAGAAAGTATTAAGCTGCTTTATCATTTAAATAATATTCATAATTGAGCTATATCTAAGTTAAATTTGCTCTCTATTTATCAATTAACGAATTACTTTAAGCTTTCGTATAAAGTAGAAGAGATATTACAAATAAGCTCGATTTGGATTAACTTTTTACCATGCTGGTGTTCTGCAATTAGCAATAAATATTACTTTTGCAGAAAGAAATAACAAATTCACATGAAAGATTTGAAACGAACAAGGATAAAGGAACTTCTTCAATCTGAAGATTTTGACAGAAAAGTATTGATTAAGGGCTGGATCAGGACAAAAAGAGGAAACAAAAACATTGCTTTTATTGCTGTTAATGATGGTTCTACTATAAACAATATACAAGCAGTAGTTGATGTTCATTCATTCGATGAAGAACTATTAAAAAAGGCTACAACCGGAGCGAGTCTGGAAATTTCAGGAACTCTTGCACAATCATCGGGGCAAGGACAATCTGTAGAAATTCAAGCAGACAATATTTTTATATATGGTGAAGCTGATCCTGAGACTTATCCTCTTCAGAAAAAGGGTCATTCTATGGAGTTTTTACGAGAAATTGCACATCTCAGATTCCGGACAAATACTTTTGGAGCTGTCTTTAGAATACGTCATGCCTTGACATTTGCCATTCATAAGTATTTCCACGAAAAGGGATTCTTTAATATTCATTCACCTATTATTACTTCTTCTGATGCTGAAGGAGCCGGGGAAATGTTCCGGGTTACAACCCTGGATCCGGTCAATCCTCCATTAAATGAAAAGAAAGAAGTGGACTTTTCAGAGGATTTCTTTGCCCGCCCGACAAACCTTACTGTTTCGGGACAACTCGAGGCAGAGCTCGGAGCTTTAGCTTTGGGTGGTGTTTATACTTTCGGACCCACTTTCAGGGCTGAGAATTCAAATACTCCCCGCCATCTTGCAGAATTCTGGATGATAGAACCCGAGGTGGCTTTTAACGACATTAACGATAATATGGATCTTGCTGAGGAGTTTCTAAAATACCTCATAAAATACGCACTTGAAAATTGTAAGGATGATATTGAATTTCTGAATAAAATGGTAGATAAAGAACTACTAAATACCCTAAACCATGTAAATGAAAGTGTGTTTATTAGATTGGGTTATACTGAAGCTATTGAAATTCTGGAAAAGGCTGATCAAAAATTTGAATTTCCTGTAAAATGGGGAATTGATTTACAGTCAGAACATGAAAGATACTTAGTTGAAAAACACTTTAAAAAACCAGTTATTCTAAGTGACTATCCTAAAGACATCAAAGCTTTTTACATGAAACAGAATGATGACGGAAAAACTGTTCGGGCCATGGATGTGCTTTTCCCGAGAATTGGTGAAATTATTGGAGGTTCACAACGTGAGGAAATTATGGAAAAACTTCTTGGGCGAATCCGAGAAATGAATCTGCCTGAGAAAGATTTGTGGTGGTTTTTAGATACTCGTCGCTATGGATCTGTTGTACATTCCGGTTTTGGACTTGGATTTGAGAGATTGATGCTCTTTGTTACCGGAATGAGTAACATTCGGGACGTAATTCCTTTTCCAAGAACACCAAGGAATGCTGAATTTTGAAAAAAATAGGTTGGTGTGATGGTGTGATAGTGTGCTGGTGTGGGTCTGGTGATGTGTAGTTTCATTGTTTTCAGACAGGTTTAATAAAGAAAAATACTAAAAGCCTTATTAACTAAGGATAAGAGACTTTCTAAATATAGTGATTAAATTAAGTCACCACCACTTAACCTTACTATCACATTATCACATCATATCTCTCCTCCTGCTTTGAGTCCTCAAATAATTCAATTATTTTTACTAAAATTGGATATTGAAATTTTGAACTGATTTTTAAGTATTGGGATGAGAAAATGTTAAAACAAAAACTTCAACAGAAACTATTACAGAAGCTATCTCCACAGCAGATCCAAATGATCAAGTTGTTGGAAATACCTACTATTATGTTGGAGCAGAGAATTAAGAGAGAGATGGAGGAAAATCCGACTTTGGAAGAGGGGGTAGAAAGAGAAGATGATTATGATAGCAATGAGGAAGTAAATGAGGAAAGTCAGAACGATCAGGACGAATTCTCACTTGAGGACTATATGGATGATGACGACATCCCAAATTACAAATTAAGTGCCAGTAATTATTCCAAAGACGATAAATTTGAAGATATTCCTTTTTCTGTAGGGACATCTTTCAGTGAAAATCTTGTTGCTCAGCTTGGTTTGCGGAAATTAAGTGAAAGAGAGGAGATGCTTGCTTCTTATCTTATCGGAAATATTGATGATGATGGATATTTGAGGAGAAAACTAGAGGCTATTGCCGACGACCTTGCTTTTTCTATGGGAGAGGAAAGTACTGAAGCCGAATTGAGAGAAGTTCTGAATATTATACATGATTTTGATCCTGCCGGTATAGGAGCCCGGGACTTGCAGGAATGCCTTTTGTTACAAATTCAGAGGAAAGACCAGTCTGATCCTGTTACTAAGAATGCTCATGATATTTTGAAGTTTCATTTTGATGAATTTTCCAGAAGACATTACGATAAAATTATCGCTCGCTTAAACCTAAGCAACGAAGACATGAAAGATGCTATTACTGAGGTTACAAAACTTAATCCTAAACCGGGAAGTAATTTCAGCGATCCGTTAAACAAGGCCAATGAACAGATTATTCCCGATTTTATTTTAGATAATAACGACGGGGAGTTGCAGTTGAGCCTAAATTCCAGGAACGTACCAGAACTGAGAGTAAGCAAACAATATAGCGAAATGTTGGAAACATATTCCAACAACAAAAAGTCAGGAGTTAAAACCGATAAGGAGGCATTTAGTTTTGTAAAACAAAAACTAGATTCTGCCAGGTGGTTTATTGACGCTATAAAACAAAGACAAAACACACTTATGCTAACCATGAATGCCATCCTAAATTATCAGGGTGACTATTTTCTAGATGGAGATGAGGTAAAAATGAAGCCGATGATTCTTAAAGATATTGCAGAAATAACCGATCTCGATATTTCAACGGTATCTCGTGTTGCAAATTCGAAATATATTCAGACGCATTTCGGGATCTATTCTTTGAAATATTTTTTCTCTGAAGGCATGCAAACAGAGTCTGGTGAAGAAGTGTCAACAAGAGAGATTAAGAAAATTCTAGAGGAA
>JAGLSB010000628.1 GCA_023135955.1 Bacteroidales bacterium
AAGTGGTAAAACTGCTGCTAAACCACCAAGCAATGTAGTATTTATGTATTTTTTCATGAACTGATATTATTAATTGAATATTTTTAATTGCTATTAATTTTTACTGCAAATTTCAGACAATTACTTAATTCTACAAATAATGGCATTAGTTTTATATAATAATTCTTTTAGTATGTCAATAAGACATATAAAAATGACGTAACATTTTTGAAGTTAAACTAACTGTCTTTTACCCTCATAAAAAAACCTGTATCAGATAGAATCCAATACAGGTTCAATTAATATTACATGTTATTTCCTATCTGAAACTGATACCAATTCCACCAGTGAATACGCTGTAATTTGCCTTTGTATAATCGAAATGGAATGTTATAACACCAAGCTTAATTCTAAATCCGGCATTTAAACGTAAATCTTTTGAATTTTGAATTTCGATATCGAACGGATCGGTAACAATAGCATCGCTTTCGGGATTAGCTTCGTCATAGTCAACTATGATTTTCCCAAAATTTGGGTCAGACGGATCAGCTTCCAGTCTGTTAACAGGATAATTTCCTGTAAGAGCCAGACTAGTATTTGAGTTACTATAACCGATTGCCTGATAAAGAGTTATTACAGGAAGAGTTTGTGATAATACGATATTAGCTGTCCAAGCCGTAACCCCTAAAGTAATCTTCTGATCCTCAAAGAATATTTCTGGAGCCGATGGCAATTCAAGCACCTCATAACCTACCGGTTGAAAATTAATATTAGCAAATGTAGTTAGATCTGTATATCCTCCCTGAACACTGGCTTCAAGAACAGGAAGTCTCTTAAAAAGAGGAATGTGCTGAAGAATACTATGCTTTAATCCTACTCCCCATAATCCAATGCTTCCAACATTTCCAAGATCCAGCTCAGGCAAATACCTTACTGTTACATCGGTTCCCCATGGTAATCCAAGTCCAAGTTGCGCCATAGGAAGAGGTATAGCATTAACTCCAGATCCTCCAGGCATTTCATAACTGGCAATTTTTATAGGATCCCCAGGATTTCCCTGGAAATCGGCATAATAAGCAAGCTCAGGTTTATCAGCACTTAGTTTTGCCGCAGCTGTTGGAGCAATGCCTTCACCAATAATTGTAGCTTCAAGATCTAAAGTTGCCAAATCAAAGGTTCGGGCAAGATCAGGGGCCCAGGCAGTATTAATGGTAGCAGTTATATCAAATCCACCCAATTTATGAGGCTTTGCTGTATTGTACCAGCCAGCATTCAAATTCGCTCCGAAACAATTGGCATATGGAGTTAAATACTGTTCAAACAGAATTTGAGCATCATTAATTCCTCCCTTTATAAAATCAACCTGATTTATCTGGGCTGAGGAATTAAACATTATGCTTATAAAAGCAATACCGAAAGTAATATTTTTAAGATTCTTTAAATTTTTCATAATCACTATGATTTAATTATTTTCTTCAGATTAAATGAGTTGAGTTCCTATTCATAAGTATTCAAAACATTGATAAAATTAACAAAAAAAATGTGGTACTTAGCTTTAAATGCCAATAATTTCTTTTGCATTAAACGATATTCAATCTATAAAGTTTTAAAATTCTGACTTTTTTATTCACTAATTAACTTAAATATTCTTATTTGAAAGACAACTCATGATTATCATAAGTTGCATCCTTCACATTATGGTTTCAATAATTTTCTATCTTTATACACTTAATAATTATTAATGTGACAAATCAGCCTTTAGCCGACAGAATGCGTCCCATAAGCCTCGACCAGTACTCTGGACAAGAAAAACTTGTGGGGAAAAACGGAGTGATTCGTAAAATGTTTGAAGCTGGACAGTTGAGTTCATTTATTTTGTGGGGCCCTCCAGGTGTAGGAAAAACAACTCTGGCAAAAATTGTAGCCACTCAACTCGAAAGACCCTTTTATATACTTAGCGCAATTAATTCAGGCGTAAAAGATGTTCGTGACAGCATTGAAAAAGCGAAAAAACAGAAATTCTTTAATAGCCCTGCTCCAGTAATGTTTATCGATGAAATTCATAGATTTAGCAAATCGCAACAGGATTCTCTTTTGGGTGCAGTTGAGCAAGGAGTAATTACCCTAATTGGAGCAACAACTGAAAATCCTTCTTTTGAAGTTATTTCTCCTCTTCTTTCCCGTTGCCAGGTTTATGTGCTTGAAACTCTGGATAAGGAAGAACTGGTTCATCTTGTTAAAAAGGCAATTAATGAAGATTATGTACTAAAAAAGCTTGATGTAAAAGTTGAAGAATATGAAGCCTTGCTTCAGTTTAGTGGTGGTGATGCACGTAAATTATATAATGCATTGGAAATTGTTGTAAACACATCAATTGCTGAAGGAATAAAGAAAATTAACATTAATAACGAATTGGTTAAATCCATCCTTCAGCAAAATATGGCTCTTTATGATAAAAATGGAGAGATGCATTATGATATTATTTCAGCCTTTATAAAATCGATTAGAGGTAGTGATCCTGATGCAGCTGTTTATTGGCTGGCTCGTATGATTGAAGGTGGAGAAGATGTAAAATTTATTGCTCGCCGCTTGGTTATACTTGCTGCTGAAGATATTGGACTTGCAAATCCCAATGCAATTCTTATTGCAAATGCATGTTTTGATGCAGTTAAAAATATCGGATGGCCTGAATCAAGAATAATATTATCAGAAGCTACTATCTTTCTGGCTACATCTCCAAAGTCAAATTCTGCTTATGAAGCAATAAAAAGAGCTCAGGAAATTGTGAAAGAAACCGGAAATTTATCCGTTCCCCTTCACCTTAGAAATAGTCCAACCAAGCTTATGAAGGATCTGAATTACGGTAAAGACTATAAATATGCTCACAGTTATGAAAATAATTTTGTTGAAGATAATTTCTTTCCAGAAGATTTAAAAGAAAAGAATATTTATACTCCGGGAAATAATCAGAGGGAAAAAGACAGCAAAGAGAAAATGAACAAACTTTGGAAAAAAAGAAGT
Source organism: Bacteroidales bacterium (assembly GCA_023135955.1). Taxonomy (GTDB): domain Bacteria; phylum Bacteroidota; class Bacteroidia; order Bacteroidales; genus JAGLSB01. The sequence continues at coordinate 3,001 of JAGLSB010000628.1, forward strand.
ACTTAAAGTGCGCTAAAGTTTGAAGTGCCTAAAGTT
>JAGLSB010000629.1 GCA_023135955.1 Bacteroidales bacterium
TTCCTTAATAATACAAGTTAATGATTCATCACAATTCATTTTCTTTCTTCTAAGATACCCGTATTTGTAAGATAAAACTTCTGCAATTTCTTTTTGTGGATATCCCTTCCACCATAAGTTTAATATAGTTTTGCATTCCTTTTCTAGCATATTGAAGCATTTCCATAACAATGAAGATGACAATTGCTGATCATAATTTTCTATTAATTCATTATGAACAGAATCAAAATGAGCTTGCATTGCAAGAAACTGGTCAGCATTTCGTCTTTTTAATAATTGAAGTTTCCAAAGATTATTAATAATTGCAAATAAGAAGGTTTGAAATTGTGAAGTAAGCTCAAAATTGAACTTGCTAACTTTTTCAATAACAATAATTATAGCCTCCTGAAAGATGTCCTTTGCATCTTCATCACTTCCATTGTTAGAGCTAACAATATATTGACACATTCGAAAGTAATGATCATAAATATATTGTACCGTTTTATTATCACGATTGCGTAATCCATCAATTATCTGTTCATCACGTAGTCTCATCTCATGTCTTCTGTGGAAAAACACGTAAATATAATACAAAAAAATCTAAATTACTATGCTCAAATTTCCTTCTTCCCTTCTTCTATATTTTTGAAGCTATTACTTAAATAGGAAAACATTGCAGCAATTTCTTCGAATGCTTTAAGGGTTTCAGGATTTATGGTTTTTTGTTGAATTTTCAACATCAGAAATCCGTATAAACCGTTCAATCCTGCTTGGATATCATTCATTTCAGTATCGCCGCCCCTGAGTTTTAGTTCCTTAAGAGCAGATTTCGCAATAGAATGAAGTTCTTTATATTCTGAGTTGCTATCACTTTCCATTAAGGAATAATGTAAATCATTCAAATCTTTGATTAAAGTGGCAACAATTGGTATATGTCCCGACTTTTGTAGTTGCCCATCTTTCATCATACTTATAAGAGCATTATACCATTCCCGTATTTCACGTTTTACTTCATAATCTTGCTGATATTGAGATATAAGTTCTGATTCGATACGATTAATGTCGAATTCATATGCTCTGATTGTATCTTCAACCTGAAACATATAAAGCAGGTATTCGGCAATATTTTCTTTTCTTTTTTCTTTAGAGATTATCATATTAATCGTTTCTGAGATTGTCTATTATACGTCTTTCTTTTTTTGTAGGTCGACCGGTACCTTTGTCTCTTTTAATATAAAAAGAATCACTTGATGATAATTTAAGCAATTCTTCTTCTGGAGTTTTGTCTATTATATAATCTGAAACAAGTTTAGCAGAAACCCGGTTTTTAGGGATAGAAATAACATTGTAACTGTAGTTTACAGGAACTTTTGTTACTTGAATTACGTCTCCGGCTTTTATTTCCCGGGAAGCTTTAATATTCATACTACCAATTTGAACCCTGCCTTTCTTACAGGCTTCAGCAGCGATAGATCTTGTTTTAAATATTCGTACAGCCCAAAGAAATTTATCGGCTCGTAATTCATTCTTCACAGCCATTGTTTTTTTACAAAGTTAGGCTTTCACTTCTAATTTAAAACCTGTTCTTGGAATATTTATTATAGAAACATTGTCGTCGCCTATGAGGAATTTGCGTAATTTTGTAATATATACATCCATGCTTCTACCCATAAAGTAATCGTCCTCACCCCAAATATTTTTGAGAGCAACTTCCCTTTTAACAATTTGTCCTTTATTAATGCAAAGAAGTCTTAAAACCTCTGCTTCTTTTTTTGTTAATCTTCTTTCTCCATTAGGAGTTTTTAGAATGTGATTTGCATAATCGAAACTGGAATTACTAAACTCGAAAACGGCTGGTATATCATTTCGTATTATGTTGTATTTGGATCTTCTGAGAATGGCATCAATCCTAAGGCTAAGTTCTTCAGTGCTAAATGGTTTTGTAATATAATCATCTCCTCCGCTTTTGAATCCTCTAATCCTGTCTTTTTCCATGGTTTTGGCTGTAAGGAAAATAATAGGGATTGCCTTATCCTGCTTCCTTATCTCTTCTGCAAGAGTAAATCCATCTTTTACCGGTAGCATAACATCTAGTATGCATAAATCAAAGTTTCCATTCTTAAATTTTAGATAACCTTCCTCTCCATCTTTTGCCAGAACAGTTGCATATCCAGATAAGTTCAGGAAGTCATTTATGACATATCCGAGATTTTCATCATCTTCAACTAATAGCAAACTTGCTTTACTTTTATTCATTTCTCTGATTTTAATATTTAATCCTGTGCCTGAGGTATTGAGAGTTCAAATTTTGTTCCAATCTCAGACTCACTCCATACATTAATACTTCCTTTAAGTGTCTCTACTATTGTTTTTACATAGTAAAGACCTAAGCCAAAACCTTTTACATTATGAATATCGCCTGTTGGGACTCTGTAAAATTTATCAAAAACATGATTCAAATGTTCTTCTTTTATTCCAATACCATGATCCTCAATAGAAAAAGTATAAAAGCCATTTGTGAATTTACTTGAAATTATTATTTCTGGATTTCCATAACTGTATTTTATCGCGTTCGATATCAGGTTACTGATAATATTCGTGAAATGTATACTGTCTACAGTTATTTTAATATCGGGTGCCATTAGTTTATCCGTAATCTTCACTTCTTCCTCACAATGTTCAAGACACATATTATGAACATTTTTTCTTATAATTTCATCAGGATACTCTTCAGTCAGATCCAGTGAATAAGTTTCTATATCCAGTAGAGCCATTTGCATAACACGGTCGACTTGCTCTTTCATTCTGTTATTTTCGTCAAAAATTATGCGGGCATAGTTTGAGATTCTGCTTTCCGGACTCTCGTCTTGTTCTTTAAGTAAAACTTCAGAAGCTAGTGAAATTGTTGAAATTGGGGTTTTAAATTCGTGTGTAATATTGTTAATGAAATCATCTCTGATTTGGGAGATTTTTTTCTGTTTAATAATTGTGGAAATGACATAATAAAAACTAAAAATTACAATTGAAAGGAACAAGCCCGACATGGCTAACCACCCCGACATGTTTACCAATTCAGTTTTTCTAACTGTTGAGAAAGCCAGAGCAAGGTGGTAGTAATCTTTTTTCCAGATGCAATACAAACAAGCTTTGTGTATTTTGAGATTTCTTGCTTTTTCAGAGAGATTTCCGGTTGTAAAAAGAATAGAATCATTAGAGGTTTTAATGATAGAATAAGAATAGTGATCGTCAAGTTCGTGATAATCAGTATATTTTTTTAGCAATGACTCTAAAGTTATAGTATCGAGAACCTCAAAAAGGTTTTGGGGTATAAGAATACTGTCAGTTTCTTTTATTTCAAGTGATTCTGCTATATCAGTTAATTCTTCAAGGACATCATCAAGAGCAAGATCTACGCGGTGAGAATGTTGCTTTTCAGCAATTGTCAGTGCATTTCTAACCCACAGTGCCTGGCTCAAAATGAGACCGATCAGGGATATAGATGAGAAAAAGATAATATATTGAATAGTTCGCTTACCCATAGGTTTTATAAAGGAACAATTTTTCTTGAATTTGGTTCGAAGAGGTATTTTGTGTGTTGTTCCTCAGAGTAAAAGTAGGCAATTATGAATTAAATTTATTCATAGTAAACTTAATTCCAATAGTCCCAAAAGATTTAATTGATTCACAGGCGTGGTTAATTTTTTCAGTAAGGGTTTTAAGTTCTTCTTCTGTCCATTTTCCAAGAACATGATCCACCTGATGTCCTTTCGGGAATACATTTCCAATACCAAAACGAAGTCGTGCAAATTCAGAAGTTCCCAAAGTTTGGATAATACTGGTTAAGCCATTATGGCCGGCATCTCCACCTTTGGCCCGTAATCTAATCTTGCCATAAGGCAGGGCTATATCATCAGTAACTATGAGAAGGTTTTCGTCAGGAATTTTCAGCTTTTTAAGATAATAATTAACGGCATTGCCGCTAAGATTAACATAAGTGTTTGGCTTTAAAAGGTGGAAATGTCTGGATTTGTACTTTAATTCAGTAATCCATCCATAACGCTTATCCATAAAAGTAATATTGGACGCCCCTGCAAGGGCATCCAATATATCAAAACCAATATTATGTCGGGAGTGAGCGTATTGCTCACCGGGATTTCCTATTCCAGTGATCAGATACTTCACAATATAGAAGTTAGAGTTTAGCTTTTATCAGCACTGCCACCATCAGATGGAGTTTCTTTTCCTTCACCTTCAGTTCCTTCTTCGCCTTCTTCACCTTCTTCGCCTTCTTCGCCTTCTTCACCTTCTTCACCTTCAACCACAGCTTCTTCAATTTCCATACCTTTCAGGGCAATCCTTGATGAAACTACAGAAACAATCATAGAACGATGTGGATCGAGAATCTCCAAATTAGGATAATCAAGATCTCCAATTTTAATAACCTCGCTAATATCTAAATCTGTAATATCAATTTCAAGTTTCTCAGGCATATGTTCCAATAAACCCTGAACTTTAAGGTATCTTCTTCTTTGTCTCATTTTACCACCATTTTTAATACCAATGGCGGCTCCTGTTAACAAAATAGGAAGTGTTGCAATTACAGGCTTACCCTCAAGTGCTTCAATAAAATCAATGTGAATGATACTGTCTGTAACAGGATGAAATTGAATTTCCTGCATTAAAGCTTTGTGCTTTTCACCTTCAATGTCGAGTTCGACAATAAATACATCAGGAGAATAAACAATCTTTTTAAATAGGTTTTCGTGAGCATAGAAGTGATAATTTGTTCCACCACCATACATTACACAAGGTACCATTTCCTGTTTTCTGAGAAGGCGTGTTTCGCCTTTACCCAATTTTTCTCTTTTCTTTACAGAGATTTGAATTGTTTTCATAATTAAAATTGTGCTACTTAGAATTAAACAAAATTCCCCATCACACCAGGGATATTTTTCCTTTTAAAAAAAAGGAGTGCAAATATAGTAATTAAGTTATAAAATGCGAACTAATAGACTCGAAATTATATACTTTTCTAATTACTTCTGCAAAAATATCAGCAATAGTTAATACTTTTATTTTGTCCGATTGATTTTGGATTGGGATTGAATCGGTTACAAGAACTTCATCAATATATGACTGATTGATTCTTTCATATGCAGGTCCGGATAATACTGGGTGAGTTGCAATAACTCTAACAGATTTGGCTCCTCCATTTTTCATCATCTCAGCGGCAAGAGTAATTGTTCCGGCTGTGTCTATCATGTCATCGATGATGAAAATATTTTTACCTTCTATTTCACCTATGGCTCTGATTTCTTCAACAACATTTGGTTTTTTGCGGGTTTTGTAGCAAATCACCATATGGCAATCAAGAAAACGAGCGTAAGCATTTGCTCTTTTTGCACCACCCATATCAGGAGCTGCAATTGCCATATTATCAAGGCCGAGATTTTTCAAATAAGGAACAAAGACAGCAGAGGCATAAAGATGATCGACAGGGACATCAAAAAAACCTTGTAATTGATCAGCGTGCATATCCATGGTCATTACTCTATCGACACCAGCCGACACCAATAAGTTAGCCTTTAGTTTAGCTCCGATTGATGATCGTGGTTTGTCTTTTCTGTCTTGACGGCCATAGCCAAAATAGGGTAAAACTGCCACCACTTTATAAGCACTTGCCCTTTTTGCTGCATCGATCATTAAAAGTAACTCGAGAATATTTTCGGCAGGAGGATTAGTAGATTGAATAATAAATACTATACAGCCTCTGACAGATTCTTCATAATAAGGTTGCATTTCGCCGTCGCTAAATTCCAGAACCGTTGTTTTTCCAAGTTCAACACCGAAAGAGGTAGCAATTCTTTCGGCAAGTGGTCTTGAATTTCTGCCAGAAAAGAACTTGAGTGGAGCCGAATTTTTCATCTTGTTAAAGGATGGGTTTATTGGTTTATATTTTCGCAGACAAATGTATGAAATCTTATATCAATATTTTGTCAATATTTGGGAAAAAGTTGTAAAAGAATAGGTTAATTATTTTATATCCTTTGACAAATTTATAATTGGTTTAGTTAAGATTAAGGTTTTTTTAATTATTTGGACAAGGGATTCGAGTATATTTACATAGTTTTTTAGGGCTTATTTTGAATATTCCTGAATAAATTTCAGGATTTCTTCTCTTCCAACTTTTGTAACTGATGAACTGAGAATTCGGGTTGGCAGCTCTTCCCAGTTTTCAAACAGACTTTCCTCAAATGCTTTCAGATTATTATGTAATACCTTTTTATTTATTTTGTCAGATTTTGTAAACACAATATTAAAAGGTACTTGTTTTTCTCCAAGCCAGGTAATAAATTCAAGATCGATCTTCTGTGGTTTGAGTCTTGAGTCGATTAGGACGAAAACGCAAACTAAGCTCTCTCTTTTAAGAATATATTCTTCAATTAATAATCCGAATCTCTCCCTATCTTTTTTGCTGACTTTTGCATAGCCATAACCCGGTAAATCTACCAGATACCAATTATCTTCAATTAAAAAGTGGTTGATGAGTCTTGTTTTGCCTGGAGTAGTTGATGTTTTTGCCAGACTCTTCCTTCCTGTTAGCATGTTAATAAGAGAGGATTTTCCTACATTGGACCTGCCAATAAAAGCAAATTCCGGTTGTTTAGTATTAGGACATTCACTGTTTTTCTGACTGCTTTTAATAAATACAGCCTTTTTAATTATCATTTTTTATCTCCTATTAATCGTTCAAAAGCATCTTCATTAATAACTGCTCTTATATGAGTAGCATTCGCAATTTCCGATGAAATTGTACGTACACTAATCTCGAATGTCATTTTTCGTCCTGAAACATCAGTTAATCGGGATAAACACTCAATATTTGTGCCCTCTGTCACAGGTATTTTATGCTCAAACTGAAATTCTATTCCAACAGTACTGTATCCTTGTGGGAGATATCCCTGAACAGAAGAAAGCGCGACATACTCCATAAATGCAATGATTCTGGAACTGGCTAATACCGGCATATGTTCACTTCCGAAAATTGTGGCAATATCTTCCTTACTAACAGTTCGACTGACAGCATTTTCAATTCCAGGTTGCAGATTTAGTATCATGAAATAAGTTAATTAGAGTTGCTGGTTTGTCTGGTAAATAGAATCTGGTAACAAGTAACCCACATTATTTTATCAAATTTATGATTTTTATTTCGAAGTAACTATTTCGTAGTTAATTTTCCAACTGCTAACCACTAACCGCCAATTCCTAATCCTCCCTTATATATATTTCCAGTAAACGGCTTTCATTAATCGGAATTAATTCTAATTTTTTTATTTCCGCGGGTATTAATACAGTTTCCCCATAGTTTAGGGTTATTTCTTCTGTTTCGGAATATTTAATTAATACTTTTCCTGATATACACATGTAAATAACAAAGGAATCGATAAAATTATAATCCTTTTCAACTGCACGATCGAACCAAATTAAGTTTGTTGTAAAATATTGGCAACTAACCAGATCAACAGTTTTATTGGATTTCTTCTCATAAGGAGTAGAGTAATCAGAGTATGTCTTAAAGTCAATAACGTCTATTGCCAGATCAGTATGCAGTTCTCTGGTATTCCCATTTTTATCCTTACGGTTAAAATCATAGATACGATAAGTAATATCCGAAGTTTGTTGAACCTCTGCAATAATTATACCTGCACCTATGGCATGTACTCTTCCGGCTGGAATGAAAAACACATCTCCTTCTTTCGTTTTTTCTTCATTCAGAATTTCTTCCAGACTGTTGTTTTTTAAATGATGAAGATATTCATCCTGACCAATTCCAGGTTTAAAACTTGAAATTAATTTAGTTCCATTGTCAGCTTGAACAACATACCACATCTCAGTTTTTCCATAGGAATTATGTCTTTTCAGAGCTGTATTATCATCTGGATGAACCTGAATACTGAGGTCATCATTAGCATCAATAAATTTGACAAGTAATGGAAACTGTGTTCCAAATTTTTCAAAAGTCTTATCACCCACCAGGTCACCCATATATATTCCGATAAGTTCCTGGATATTATTGCCTTTAAGGAATCCTTCTGAAACAACTGATATATTTCCTTCAACGGAAGATATTTCCCAGCTTTCACCAGCTTTATTACCTGCTTCCTTTTTATTGAGAATATTTTTTAATTTGCTCCCTCCCCAAATCTTATCAGAAATAATTGGAGTAAATTTTAACGGGTAAAGGCTATTCATTTCTTCTATTTTATTTAATAACCGTGATCAAATGTGATGTGATTATTCAAATCTATTTTAATCCTGGACCATATAATCAACAACTGCAATTTCCTTGTCTAGTTTTCCTAAATGATCTATTAGTTTAACATGTTGAGGATGTACCTGATATTCCTTAAGTCCCTGCTCATCATTGAATTCAGCAAAGAGCGCAAGGTCGAATGCCGATTCCCGAGGACTAAAGTTAATACCTGCCTCAATATTTATGACTGAAGGAATTGATGTACCCAGATCATCTATCATTTTTTTTAATTCTTTCAGATCTTCTTGTTTATTTTGAGTTTTTATTTTGAAAAAAACGATATGTTTTATCATGATTAAATGTTTTTTTTACAAATTTGTATATTAAGCTAACGAAAAGCAAAGTTATAATGTTTAAGTCAAAATAAATAATATGTCATATTCCGGAATTGATATGTTGGTACTGGTTGCCGGGAAGAAAAGAACCAGCAACCATTTTTCAAATATCATTAATCAGGATACAAGATAAAATTAAAAACAGGTAAGGTATTAAACAACCTACTTATTCTTATCTGACTTGTACTCGCAATAAAGAAACGATTAATGTTGAACCTACAAAAAGATATGCCGATATTATTGTGCCTCAGGGTGGTAATAATTCGGTTGCTATAAATGTTTTAACTACTATTACTAAAGAGAGACTTGGACTGCAATAATATTGCATGCTAATACCTTATTTTTATAGAAAATTAATCTTATGCTGGATCATATTTCACCGGAGAACCTTCTCTTTTTAGATATTGAGACGGTTCCACAGACAGCTACTCATGATGAAATGGGTGATGCTGAAAAAAACCTTTGGGCTAAAAAAGCAGGGTTTTTGATAAAAGACAATGAAAATCCGGAAGATATTTTTCAACGTTCCGGAATTTATGCTGAATTTGGGAAAATTATATGCATATCTGTTGGACATTTGCATGTTCAGGATGGAAAGCCTGGCGCTAGAATAAAGTCTTTTTATGGGGATGATGAAGCTAAACTATTGATGGATCTTAAGCAAATGCTGACTAAATATTCAAAAGTCAGGGATTTTTCACTTTGTGCACATAATGGCAAGGAGTTTGATTTTCCCTATATAGCCAGGCGCATGCTCATAAATTCGATTGTTCTCCCATCGGAGTTCGATATAGCAGGAAAGAAACCATGGGAAATCAAACATATAGATACCATGGAATTGTGGAAATTCGGTGATTTTAAAAATTATACCTCCCTCGAACTTTTATGCAATGTTTTTAAAATACCAACTCCAAAAGATGATATTGATGGATCGCAGGTGGCTGCTGTTTATTATGAGGATAAGGACCTTGCCAGAATTGTAAAGTATTGTGAAAGGGATGTTATTTCTATTATTCAGTTGATGCTTAAATTCAAATGTAGGGATGTTATTCCTCAGGAAGACATTGAAGTGATTGGGTGATAAGGATATTCACTTAACTAATTATCAAGGAAGTACTTTACATTTTTAAGAAAAAGATCTGTTTGCTCGGCATGCACCCAATGACCTGAATTCGGAATGCTAACAATATCAGCTACTGGAAATATGCTTTGGATTATGGAATAATCATGATCGCTTATGTAGTCAGAATCGGCTCCTTTAATAAAGAGTACCGGAAAACCTTCTACTCCCGTTCCGTTATTTATTTCCTTAGAATTTAATCCATCAAGAATGCTTGGCAAATTATCATGAAGACTTTTGAGATTAATCTTCCATTCAAAGCTATTTTTGTCTTTCCGTTGTATATTTTTAAGTAGAAATTGTCTGATTCTTGGCGATTTGATTGTGTCTGCAAGTATCATATCAATTTCAATTCTGGAATCTACCTTTTCCAAATCTACTTTTATCAATGCTTGTATTATGTTCATATGATCGACTGTTTGTGGGGCGGGTTGATCCAGACTGATATATGAGCGTGGTGAAATATCAACAACTGTAAGAGATTGCACCATCTCTGGATAATCAACCGCAAAGAACATACAAGCCTTCCCACCCATTGAATGCCCTAACAGACTAGCCTTTTTTAAAGATTGCTGTTCCATAAATTCCAAAAGGTCATTCTTTAATAAAGTATAGTTATGATCTAAAGTATGTGGAGATCTTCCATGGTTCCTCCAATCAATTATAAATACCTCATGAGTTTTTGCCAATTCACGTCCAATACCAACCCAATTGTCAGATGCACCATATAAACCATGAGCAATAACAAGGGGAGGCCCTTCGCCAATTTTTCTGAATGACATGTGCATGTTCTTATAATTTATTTTTGGGTCACCACTGATTATTTTAATCGTGTACCAGAATATATTTATTGATTTAGTTTAAATCAGGATAATTGTTGCAGATATAATCGAATAGCATTCTCGAAACCCAAATATATTGCATCAGATATCAATGCATGACCAATTGAAACTTCTAATAAGCCAGGAATATTTTCGTAAAAATATTTTAAGTTCTGTAAGTTTAGATCATGACCTGCATTAATTCCCAAACCTATTGAACCAGCAAATATAGCGGCATCTCTGAATGGAGCAATAGCAGCTTCTTTGTCATCTATAAACTTAATAGCGTAAGGTTCAGTATAAAGTTCAATCCTATCGCTTCCAGACTTTTTTGCTCCTTCAATATAAGTATGATTAGTATCTGTGAAAACAGATGACCTGATATTATTGGCCTTAAGTTCAGTAATAACATCTGTTAAAAAGTCATAATGTTTAACAGTATCCCAGCCTTCAGAAGAGGTTATAGCTCCGGGAGGATCTGGAACCAAAGTTACCTGATCTGGTTTAATCTCTTTTACAAGATCCAAAAAGTCACGGGAGGGATAACCTTCAATATTAAACTCTGTCCTTATTATGGGTTTGATATCTTTTACATCCTGATATCGAATATGTCTTTCGTCAGGGCGGGGATGAACTGTCACACCCTCTGCTCCAAATTCCTGACAATCGATAGCGGCTTTTAAAACATTGGGAATATTTCCACCACGGGAGTTTCGGAGTGTTGCAATTTTATTTATATTTACACTTAATCTGCACATGTTAAAATGATTTTTTCAATACAAATTTATGATTTTTAAATCAATCGAGATATGTTAGCTAAAGATTTAATGTCGGATGTTGTTCCTGCTCTGAAAACCTCAGATACAGGATCGCAGGCATTATCCTGGATGGATATATTCCGGATTTCACATTTACCAATCGTAAATAATAGAGAATTTCTGGGATTAATTTCAGATAAAGACATCTATGATTTAAATATGGCAGAGGAAGCGATTGGATCTCATAGTCTATCTTTGTTTGGCCCTTATGTCTTTGTAGATCAGCATATTTACGAGGTAATTGAATTAGCGTCACGATTGAAGCTTAGTGTTATTCCTGTTCTTGACAGAAGGAAAAATTATAAGGGTTTAATAACTATTAATGATTTAGTAGAACATTTTGCAGATCTTTCTGCTCTAAAGCATCCCGGGGGGATTTTAATATTGGAAGTAAATCAGAATGATTATTCACTTACTGAAATATCACAAATCGTCGAAAGCAATGATGCGAAAATTTTAAGTCTGTACATTTCATCTTCCGATAGTACAACTTTATTAGACATTACTGTCAAGATTAATCGAACCGATCTGAGCGCTGTGATAAAAACCTTCGAGAGGTACGAGTACAATATAAAAGCATCTTATCTTAAAGATGCAGAGGAGGAAGAACTATATCAGGATCGCTATGAATTATTCATGAAATACTTGAATACTTAAAAATATATTATGAGAATTGGCCTATATGGTAAGGAATTTAGCGAAGATTTCAATGATAGTATTCGTGATATGTTTTTCAGTTTTGGAGAACATGATACGGAAATTCATATTCATCAAAAATTTAAGAAAGTCCTTGAAAATGCAGGTATTCCCAGTTTGAAATTCTTCGATATATTTGATGATAATTCAGGTTTGTCATCTGATTTGGATGTTTTAATTTCTCTTGGTGGTGATGGCACTTTTTTGGATACTGTAAAGCTTGTTCGTGATTTACAAATTCCGGTTCTTGGAATAAATACAGGAAGGCTCGGCTTCCTTGCAAATATTTCCCGGGAGGAGATTTCCGATTCCATTAAATTGCTTCTCGAAGGTAAGTATACAACTGA
>JAGLSB010000063.1 GCA_023135955.1 Bacteroidales bacterium
AATATCGAGTCGCATCATGTTGCGGAGGCAATTAACTATCGTAATCTTGATAGAGAGGGTTGGGCAGGGTAATAGGTTTATCCTTTAACTGTCAAATTGGGTGTCGCATTTTGCGACACCCAATTTGATTACACCTTAATTTTAATATCAGTTTTATGAAGAAAGAATCCAAAATATTTGTGCCAGATGAAGCAATTATGGGTGTAATCTATAATATGCGGGGAAAAAATGTAATGCTTGACAGGGATCTTGCTAAGCTTTATGATGTTGAAACCAGAAGGTTAAAAGAACAAGTAAAACGTAATATATCACGCTTTCCCGACGACTTTATGTTCGAGTTTTCTAAAAAGGAGTTGGTAGATTGGAGGAATCAATTTGGAGGTACAAATCGTGAAATAATGGGCTTACGTATAGCTCCTTATGCATTTACAGAGCATGGCGTATTGATGCTTGCTAGTGTTCTTAATAGTGAAAGAGCAGTTCAAGTGAATATTCAAATAGTAAGAATATTTACTAAAATGAAAGAAATGCTTCTTACTCAGGAAGATGTTCTGGTTCAGCTTGAGCAAATACAGCATGGATTATCATGTCATGATGAACATATTATGCAGATTTTTGAATATCTCAAGCAGTTAGAAAAAGCTAAACAAGAAGTTTTGGAGTATAAAAATCGTCCAAGGGTAGGCTTTAAACAAGTTAAGATAGATTAGTTTCTCTCATTGAATCCAGTATTTTTCAGTAAATTTTCAATTTACGATTCAACACTTCATAAAATTATTGTAATTATGGTGGAGTAATACGAATCGAATGGAAAAATTGTATTTTTGACTTCAATTTAGAAAATATGAAACTACACATTTCTTTTTTATCAGGATTCCTAATATTAATGTTAACTTCTTGCGGGGATATCTCTCAATGGAGAGGACCAGACCGTGATGGTATCTATCCTGAAAAGAATTTGCTTAAAGAGTGGCCGGAGAATGGCCCGACTTTAAAATTAAAAATCGAGGACATTGGAAAGGGTGTATCCCAGCCTGTAGTTTATAATAATGTAATTTATATAACCGGATATAAATACGACTCTCTGGATGTAATCTCAGCCATCGATATGGACGGAAATCTTCTTTGGGAAAAAGTTTATAGTCGTGCCTGGCATCGAACATATCCGGAATCTAGAGGAACTCCAACTATTGAAAAGAACAGGATATATCTGGTCGGTGGGATGGGCGATCTTGTATGCATGGATGCTAAAAGCGGGGATGTAATATGGAAGCAACAACCTCTTGAAGAATTTGACGGGAAATATATGCATTGGGGAATTGTTGAATCAGTACTTCTAACCAATGAAGCGGCTTTATTTATCACCGGGGGAGATGAAACAACCCTGGTGGCCTACAATAAGAAAACTGGAGACCTATTATGGAAGACAAAAAGCCAGGGAGGTAAAAAATCCTATGCTTCATCATCACTAATTGAATGGAATGGGCTGAAAATTGCTCTTATCCAAACATCAGAGGGCATTATTGGAGTCGATACCAGCAATGGTGATATGCTTTGGAGTTTTAACACTATACAGTTTCATGAAAAAAAGGGCAAAGGTGAGGCTGCAAATACGCCACTCTTTTATGATGGGGATATTTTTATCACATATGGAAACGATCAGCCAGGTATGCTTTTTAGCCTTTCGGAAGACGGGAGATCCATTAGTCTAAAATGGGAAAGCGATATTCTTGATACACATCATGGTGGTCTCGTATTGCTTGATGGAGTAATTTATGCTTCTAATATGATAGATAATACGAGGGGACTATGGGCATCAGTAGATTGGGAAACAGGAGAAACCTATTGGGAACGCAAGTGGTTTACTAAAGGATCAATTATTTCAGCAGAAGGTTTATTATACCTCTATGAAGAAAAAGGTGGCAATGTTGCATTGGTTAAACCTGATACAGAAGATATGAAAGTAATCAGCACTTTCAAGATGGATGAGGGAACAGGTCCACATTGGGCGCATCCTTCCATATATAATGGTATGCTGTTTATCCGACATGGAAGTGTTCTGCAGGCTTATGATATAAAGGAATAGATAATTAATTCTGATATTTGCTCTTGTCAAATTTGTGGTGTATTGCCGACAAGAGAATTTATATCAGATTTAATGTTAACGATTTTATTCCATCCCCTTCCAATTCTCCCCCATTCTCTTTATTGCATCCTCCAGCTCTCTTTCCGGGACAATGATATTGTATTCATTCCAGAAAAGTGGATCAGCAGGGAAATTCTCATCTGAAAGAATAGTTCCTTGTTTTACTTGTTCTGAACGAGTAATGGCAGGATCTTTTTCTAAATCAATATTTGTTACGGCAAGCTCAATAATAATTTTAAATGTGCTTGAAAACCAATTTCTTCTTTTTCTAAATTTAAAGCCAACTTCCCCGTGAACCATGTTCAGGTGATAACGTCCTTCTGACATTTGATATTCCACATGATATTTTGCGAATAGGGGGCGAGCCTTTATATTGCGGCTTCTTTTTATGAAAAACATGCTGCTTTCCTTTCCGATCAAAGATGGATCAATTTCAAAATCAGCTGCTAATATTGTCATATCATCCATGTCAATATATAGTTGACCCTGAAACAGGATGTCTTTAAAATTTGCTTTTTGTTTGAAATTAATAACATAAGCAAGATTGTCTTTAAATGAAATTATATCTAAAAACTGTACATCATAATAATCTCGGTAATCAGATTGTAAAATGTCGATTGGATTACTAATGATATCCAATAGAAAAGTACTATGGATTCCAGATTCTATTTTAAGTAAGATGCTGTCCTCTTTAGTTATATTACTGATTTTTCTGCCTTTTATTATTTGAATTTTTTCATTGCCAGTATAATTTGTATATGAGGGCTTCGCTATTTCAATTGCAGCTTCTGAAAAGGTCATTATTTCATTATTCTTCAAAGTAAATTCTCTAAAGTAAGCTTCCATAAAGAAAGTTTGGGAAATATAATTTTCTGGAATTCGTTTTATGGTCTCAGTCAAGATAACTTCCGGGTTATTATACCTGATAATAATTTCTTGTAAAGAAATTATACGGGGTGTCATTTGAATAAGCAAGTCTTGAGGATCTTCAAAATTAATGGCATAATGTTGATTATCATATCCCATCATTGAAATCACTAGAATAGGGTTCTCAATATTTGCTGGAATAGTGAAGCTGAACTCACCTTGTAGATTTGAAAAAGTACCTCTGTTGGTATTGTTCAAAGATATTGTTGCAAATTCAAGTGGCATATTATTTTCTATATCCAGGATCCTTCCGGTTATTATGGTTGAGGATCTTTTTTTTCTATCCTCTGAAACCTGGATTTCTCTATTCTTTTTATAGATAACAATGTTTTTATCAATAAATGCATATGATAATTCAGGATAGTTAAGGATAGAATCGAGTGCTCTTTGCACAAAGAAGTCTTGAATGTGTACTGTTTTTAATTCCTTTTCATCAATAATGTTGGAGTTGTAAGTGAAAAGATATCCAGTTTGCAAACTAATCTCCTTGAAGATTGATCTCAGGCTTTTATTGTGAACATCAATAGTTACTTTTTTTTCAGGAAGTTGGGCATTGAGAATTGAACCCAGAAATATTAATCTGAGTAATTGAATAAAGAGAAAAGTATTTAGCCTTCGTAGGGCCATCTATTTTATTAGTTTTTCCTTAAAGTGTATTTCTTATTATTATTGTTGCATGAAAAGTCGAATGCAACGCAAATGGTTTGTAAAATCGCATCAATACTTTGCTGACTATAAGTGGATGTAAGCTTCAAATCTTCAACATCAATATCTTTAATATTTATTTCAATTTGGTATGATTCTTCCAAAACTTCAAGCACTTGCTGCAGATTCTTGTCGACAAATTCAAATTCACGGGTCTTCCAGGATAAATAGTTGACATTGGTATTTACTTCAAGCGATACAGATTCCCCTTCAGATTTCCCAAATTCACCTGTACTTAGTATAATTCCATTAGAATTCAGGTCATTTTGAAGCTGTACTTTCCCAGATTCAACCAATACTTCTGTTGTGTTTTGATTTTCCTTCACATTAAACTTAGTCCCCAAAACACTGATAATAGCATTCCTGGTTTCTATCAAAAAAGGATTTTCCGGATCAGACATAACCTCAAAGAATCCTTCTCCCTTAAGTTTTACTTTTCTATTTTCCCCAAAATTATCTGAGTAATAAAGTCTGGATCCCTTGTTGAGAAATACACTGCTACCATCAGGTAATGTATATGAGTTTACATTTTTGACAGCAGTTATACTAGATGAATTTAAAAGAGACAGATTATTTTTATTAGTAAAATACTTTATTGTGCCCCCCATTATTAATCCAAATATTATAATAGCTGCAACCCTTAATAGGATATAATTTAATGAAGTTGGTTTTCTCTTTTGAGTTTCCAATAATCCATCTTCATTAAGCCTGTTATGAAGTCTTTCCCAGGATTTATTAGATTCAGGATGATCATCATTTGAAAGATTATTCCAAATCAGTTGTATATTTTCAAACTCAAGTTTCAAATCAGGTTTTCTTTCTATCATTTGAATGAATTTCATACTTTGATCATCTGTCATTTCTCCACTTAAGTAATTCGCAGAAAGAGTCCATATTTCATTTCCTTGTTTCATCTTCTTGTAATTGTTTTTTTTCAGTTTTTGGTTCTAACGTAATTTGTTTAGTACCCATAGTTCTTAAGAGATAACCGAAATGCTTTAAGTGCTTTTCCCATATTAGCTTCGACAGTTTTTACTGATATACTAAGACTATTTGCAATTTCTTTATACTTCATACCTTCAAATCTACTCATCCTGAAAATTTTTCTTGTTCTGACTGGCAATTTCCCCAATGTGCTTGTAATTGTTTGATTTAGTTCTTTCAAGTCAATTTCTACTACAGGGTCTGTCTCCTTATCTTCCAGGTTTAATAGAACCTCCTCGTCAAGCTTTACTTCTCTTTTACTTTTTCTAAGAATCATCACTGAATTATTGTAAACCGATTTATATAAATAACTCTGCCAGCTTATTTTTAAACGAAATTCATTTCGATTCTTCCAGATATTGTAAAATACTTCCTGAACAACACCTTCTGCCTGAGCTTTGTTTTTAAGAATACTGAGAGAATATAAAATCATTCCTGGATGAAAGTCATGAAAGAGGGACTCAAAAGTTTTGATATCCCCCCTTCTTAATTGCCTCAGAATATTTTGATCACTAATCTTCATATAATCCGCTCCTATGTACTGATCAAGATTCTTCAGGTTCAAATCTTATAATTATTACTGAATTGGACTTTGATCCTAACTTAGAGATTTATTTATACTTACGATAAAGTTTTCTTATTGCCTGCTCAATACTTGCATCTGGTTCAATAAGATTATAATCACCCCAATAATTTGGATCGAAGAAGGCATCAACTTTCTCCTCCATAAAATCGGATCTGCCAAATCGTTCCTTTCTCTCTATCTTTTCAGCCATTTCCGGTAATCTATCTGTGACGGCTAATTCTGACATAAGACTAATAGTGGTATTGAACAGTTTCTTCTTCCAATCAATTTTAAATTTTACTTCTGCACGGACATAGTTGAAAAACCAGGTATTATCCTGAATAGTATAACTCGCTCTGTAGGTTGTATTCATTGGCGTAATTGTAACACCAGCAGGCTTTTTCTTAATAAATTGACGGCTAGCTTCTTCCTTATTCTCCAGATTAAGAGAGAAAATAGCATCCGTAATGGCCAGGCGTTCAATATCAATATATAGTTTGCCATAATAATATGGTTCTTCTATATATGAATTTTGCTTGAAATTCAGGACATAATGAAGACGATCATTAATTGAAACAACATTTTCAAATTCAAATACATAAATATTCTCGTATTTCTCAGTAAAAATATTATCAGGATGCTTTACAATATCCAGAAGCATTAATACTGCTGGTCCACCTTGAAGCTTGACTAGCAATGTATCCATTTTCTCAACGTTTGAACTTTTCCTTCCCTTATCAATTTTAACCTGATCAAATTGTAAATCGTTGTCATAGTTTGATTTATAGATATCAATAATGGCTTCGGAAATGGAGACATAATTTCTTCTGTTTTTTATTGTTTCACGGTAAAAACCAGTCATTGAAATAGCTTGATGACTATAATTATTATGTCTATTGTATAGAACCTGTCTTATAATTTCTGCGCCATCTTCTGGACGAACTGTAAGCTCTTTAAGATGTTCTGTTAAAGGATCTAATTTAATGGTCAGGAATTTGGCCTTTTCAAATTCGGAAAGAGAAATGGTGTTGTTTTTATATCCAATATAAGATATTAAAAGAGTTTTTGAAGTACTGCTTTTATTGACTTTAATGATGAACTCACCATCAATATTACTAACAGTAGCTACATTTGTTCCTTTAAGTATGATGGAAGCAAAAGGCAGATCCTCATTTGTTTTGGCATTTTTTATTATACCCTGATAAGAGATGAATTGTGTGCTGTCATTGTCAGAATATGATGCTGACAAGTTCCATACTGGGAAAAGGACAAGTATTCCCAGTAAAATTTCAGTTATAATTCTTCTTTTTTTCATGATCTTGTATTTTAGTTTTCTGGATTTTATTGAGTTTCAATTAAAATTCTTTGTCTTCTTACTTATAAAGATGCGTCAAACTAAAAATACCCTATCGAAATTATCACTTTTTTTTCAAAGGAAGCGAATGAAGTCCGGAAAGCTTTGTTTTTAACACCTTTTTTTTTCTGTACTTTTAAGATATCGATCAAAAAGGAAAGAAAATTGTTGTAAAAACAAGTATGAAAAGGAATATTAATATATTTTTCTATTTGTTCCGGATATTCTTAGTATTCAGCTCTTTAATTTTGAATTCTCAGAATGGGATTTCTTCTTCTGAAAAACGGGTGAGGTTCTCTACCGAGGATTCGCTTAAATCTGAAGAATGGATTGATGGTCCTTATATTGAATGGCTTAATGAGAAATGGATTAAAATGGTTTACTATAAATATGATGCGAAGAGGGATAAAGTCATTCGGAAGATCAGATTTTGTAGTATTAGGGAAGATGAAAAGTACATTCAGGGAAAATTTGGTGATACTAATAGTTATTCACTTGAAAAGAAAATTAATCTGCCACAGTATGAATATTCAGGCATTGAGGAATTAATTGTTATTGGTGATGTTCATGGTGGAGTTTCGCCACAGTTTTTAGAGATGGATATGAACAAGGAAAAAACAAATACACTTATTAGAAAATCTTTAAATGGAAAAATCCAAAATGAAGATATTATCAGGCTTAATTTTTTGCTCGATATTTATGGCCCCTTTTCGTATAGAGGTTACTTAAAAGAAATGGAAGAATATCCTATGACCACTGAAAAGGAACTGGATGATATTCTAATATATTTTGATGTAAATCATATTATTTTCGGACACACGGAAACAAAGTACTTCCGTATTCTGTATGATAAAAAACTTATGAGTATTGATGTACCGTTAAGGTTTAGTGGAAAATCAGAGCAGGCTTTATATTTTTCAGGCACAGAAATTTATAAAATTTATAACGATGGAACCATGGTAAAACTATAGAAATGCTCCCCAGTTAATGAGTGGCTATGGCTACTCCAGAAGGTTCTTTAACCAGAACCGAGCGGAGCGAGCTCAACGACTGGAAGGAGTTAAACCAGCACCCTTCGGCAGGCTCAGGACGGCGCCCAATAACCACTACTCAATTAAACCTCATATTTCTATAATAAATTAGCTGTCCGAATTTTAGTTATAGTGTTCGAATCTGAACGATATTAACATTTATTTTAAAGGAGAGAAAATCCGTAACAGATAGATAAACAGCGCCATAAGTAAAATGGCATTAAATTGGTGCATATTTATAAAAATTAAAACTAATGCTTGTAAACTTAAGTAAAGCTATTCGAAAATCTATTATTCCATTATTGTTGGTTTTTGCCTGGAATATAAATGCAAACCCGAATCCAGATTGGCCATTAGAAGATACAATACAAGGTAATAATGCTGTTAAGGCATTATTTGCTTCCGATGAGATTCTTGATATCACTATCTATTTTGATGATCTGAAAAAGCTGAAAAGAGATATATCTGACGATCCTTCCAATCATAAGGCTTGCGTATTAGTTAATAATGTTAAAGGCAAAGATTTTTTCGAAATAAAAGTTAAAACCAGGGGGAATTTCAGAAAGAATCCTATGAATTGTAATTTTCCTCCTTTAAAATTGGATTTTAGAAAGGATGAACTGGGAAACTCAATTTTTGAGGGTCAGAATAGGTTGAAACTGGTGACACATTGTCGAAGTGGGAACATGGAATATGACCAATATGTAATACAAGAGTATTTGGCATATCGCATATATAATATTATAACGGATAAAAGTTTCAAGGTTAGACTTGCAAGGGTTAATTATATCGATAATCTTGAGAAGTGTAAAGCTATGACACGTTATGCTTTTCTTATTGAAGATGCTGATGATATGGCTGAGCGTAATGGCTATACACATGTAGAATTAAAAAATATTCCTCAGACTTACACCGATTATTTCTATGAAAATTTACTTTCAGTTTACCAATATATGATTGGAAATACTGACTGGTCCGTACCGGGTATGCATAATATCAAGTTGATCCTTGAAAAACCTGATCATAGACCTGTTCCTGTACCTTACGATTTTGATTTTTCCGGGATTGTCAATACCTACTATTCCTTCCCATCTGAAAAGTTAGCTATTAATTCTGTTGAGGAGAGATTATTTCGTGGCTATGAGCGACCCATGGAGGATTTTCAAAAAGTACTCGACTATCTATTTACAAAGCAGGATGAAATTATGAGCTTATATGAGAATTCCCAATTGTCGGAAAAGCAAAAAACACGTGCTATTGAATATTTGGACGAATTTTTCAGTATTATTTCTGATGAGGATTTAATTAACAGGGAGTTTGTCATGAAAGCCAAGAAATATCAAAATATTGCTAATCTGCCTGGAGCGCATTGAATAATTCTAAATTGAGTATTCATAATAGCTTCTATTCTGTTGCTTATTTATCTATTTTTACAAAATTGAATCTTGCACTCCTTACGTCTATAACTCCTATCTATATCTAACATAATATGGGGGCTTGGAGTAAAATATATAAACTCTGATCTTCTTTTTTATTAAAGAAAAATGCACAGATCACTCCTTACTTGAAAATCCCATTTTTTTTTGTTTATCTTTGGCCTTTGTTTTAACGATCAGTTTATAATAATTTGTATTATAACCTGGGTGAACAACAAAAATATTTTCATAATATAATTAACACAAATTAATCTTAAAAAACAAGAAAATGGAAGCACTTACTGTACTTCAGGTTTCAGCTGTGAATGCAACGGTTAAAGCATTCTGGTTTGTGCCAATTGCCTCTATTCTGGCATTGGTTTTTGCCTGGATCTTTTTCAAATCAATGATGAAAAATTCTGAAGGTACCGACCGGATGAAAGAAATTGCTCAATATGTAAGGGAAGGAGCTATGGCTTATCTTAACAGACAATATAGAGTAGTTGCTCTGGTTTTTCTGATAATGGTAATATTCCTGAGTATTCTGGCCTATGCCGGTGTTCAGAATCCATTCGTCCCTATCGCCTTTCTTACTGGTGGTTTTTTCTCAGGTCTATGTGGATATCTCGGAATGAAAACCGCAACATTCGCATCAGCAAGAACTGCTCATGGCGCATCTAAATCCCTCAATAAAGGATTGCAGGTTGCTTTTAGAAGTGGTGCAGTAATGGGATTGGTAGTAGTTGGATTTGCACTTCTGGATATTGCATTATGGTATATCATATTAACAAAATTGGTTTATACTCCAGAAAATATGGAATTCGGAATGCATTTTCTGGGTCTCGATTTTGTTCATGCAGGAACTACTCAACATGTAAAAATGGTTGAAATTACTGCTACTATGTTGACCTTTGGTATGGGAGCTTCTACACAGGCTCTATTTGCTCGTGTAGGTGGTGGTATTTTTACCAAAGCTGCTGACGTAGGTGCTGACCTGGTTGGAAAAGTTGAAGCCGGTATTCCTGAAGATGATGCCAGAAATCCTGCAACAATTGCCGATAATGTTGGTGATAATGTTGGTGATGTAGCTGGTATGGGTGCTGACCTTTATGAGTCATATGCAGGTTCTATTCTTGCTACAGCTGCTCTTGGTGCTGCTATTCCTGCCTTAACAGGAGAAGAACAGATAACAAAAATTGTAGCTCCTATGCTTGTTGCCGGAATTGGTATATTACTTTCTATTCTTGGAATATTCATGGTTAGAACCAAGGAAACTGCAACTCAGAAAAATCTTTTAAATGCTCTTCTTCTGGGTACAGGAGGTAGTTCTGTATTCATATTGATTGCAATTGCTGTTATGGCTTATTTTGATTGGATTACCTGGGGTGTATTTGGTTCAGTTGTTGCCGGATTGTCTGCTGGAGTAATCATTGGACAGGCAACAGAGTATTTTACTTCTGACGAATATAAACCAACAAAAGGTATTGCTGCTCAAACCCAACAAGGACCTGCAACAACAATTATAGATGGTATGGCAGTTGGAATGTATTCAACATGGGTTCCGGTTATAACTATTGTACTTGGTATAATTATATCTTACTGGTCAGCAGGTGGTTTTGAAAACTTCGCTATGGGAGTTTACGGAATTGGTTTTGCTGCTGTTGGTATGCTGTCCACATTAGGAATAACTCTTGCTACTGATGCTTTTGGCCCAATTGCTGACAATGCTGGTGGTAATGCAGAAATGGCTGAGCTTCCTTCTGAGGTTCGTGAAAGAACAGATTCCCTTGATATGTTAGGAAATACAACTGCTGCTACAGGTAAAGGTTTTGCTATTGGTTCAGCTGCTCTTACAGCTATGGCTTTGCTTGCTGCCTATATGGAAGAAGTAAAATTGTGGATAGGAAAGATCGCTTCCGGTACAGCCGAAGGTATTAAGCAGGTTGGTGATGTAATCTTCTATACAGGAACTGATGTTCCAGCCGTTGCAGATGGACAAACTGCTGTTGCTGTTGCTACTGCTACTGTTGAAAATTTTGTTGATGCTTACGAACTTTCTATTTTTAACCCAATACTGCTTGGTGGTATTTTTATTGGCGCAATGATGGCCTTTGTATTCTCTGCAATGACTATGAAAGCTGTTGGTCGTGCAGCCGGAGCTATGGTTGATGAGGTTAGAAGACAATTCAGAGAAATTCCTGGAATCATGGAAGGAAAAGCTACTCCTGAATATGCAAAATGTGTTGCTATATCAACAAAAGGAGCTCAACGCGAAATGATACTTCCTTCAACAATTGCAATTTCTGTACCTATTATAATAGGAGTATTAATGGGAGTTCCCGGAGTAGTTGGTTTGCTTGTTGGTGGACTTACATCTGGATTTACTCTTGCTGTAATGATGAATAATGCAGGTGGTGCATGGGATAACGCTAAGA
>JAGLSB010000630.1 GCA_023135955.1 Bacteroidales bacterium
TTATGCTGTGGAAAGTTTTCAGAGTCTCTTCCTGAAAGCCCATTACCCGTTGGAATTTATGGTTGCAGTTATTAATAATTTCGGCGGATTTTACCGCAGTTGGGTGTACTTTAATGAAGCGAAACGATGCGGTGCCAACATTCTTCTCCCATGCATAAACAACAGCCATTTCAATACTAACATTAAAGGAAGTGATATTCATATTGGTTTTGTGCATATTCAGAACCTGGAAACAGATCTGATAAACCGAATCCTGAATGAAAGATCGCACAACGGACCATACAAAGATCTGGAGAATTTTATTAATAGAGTTAAAGTTGGCCGGGAACAAATGGTAAGTTTGATACGTATTAATGCCTTACGCTTTACCGGGAAAGATAAAAAAGAATTACTCTGGGAAGCTCATATGATGCTAGGAAAAAAACTTCCTAAAGTCACAACCCGTGAACTTTTCGGTGTTCAAAAAAGGGAGTTCAAACTTCCTATCCTAACCAGAGAGATAATTGAAGACGCCTATGATGAAATTGAATTGCTGGGATTTCCGGTTTCTTTAAGCTATTTTGATATGCTTACAACCAAATTCAGAGGGGAAATTATGGCGCGTGACTTATCGAACAACATAGGTAAAAAAGTTAAGATGGTTGGACAGCTGGCATCTTTGAAAAATGTTTATACTGTTAAAAGAGAATATATGCACTTCGGAGCATTCCTCGATGCAGAAGGAGAATTTTTCGATACAGTAAACTTTCCCAACACACTTAAAAAATATCCTTTCAGGGGATACGGGGTATATCTTATTCTGGGCACAGTTGTGGAGGAATTTGGTTTCCCGAGCATCGAAGTGGAAAAAATGGCAAGGTTGGAGATTAGGGGTGATCCGAGGTTTTAGGAGGGGGATTTATGTGAAGGAGTGAAGGTGTATAATCCGAGAACTCCATTAAACTTATTATTTTATCTTTGATTATTAAAGTTCTGGAAGTAGCTAAATTAATCAAACATATTCCCGTGAATAATCTACAACCACTAAAAGCTGACAGAAGGATAAATTCCATCGATACATTACGGGGAATAGCCCTTCTGGGTATATTACTAATTAATATTGTTGGGATGGCTCTCCCGGATCCTGCATATTTTGACCCGTCGCTTTCGGGTGGTCATACGGGTTGGAACCTCCGTGTTTTCTTTCTAAACAGCATATTTTTCGAAGGGACTATGCGCGGCATTTTCTCTCTTTTATTCGGGGCCGGAATAGTACTTTTTGTCAATAACAAAGAAGAAGACGGGAATCGTTTTGAACTATTAGAAGTATGGTTCAGAAGGCTTATCTGGCTTATAATAATTGGAATGATTCATGCATATATATTATTATGGCCAGCTGAAATATTATTTGCTTACGGAATGATTGGGTTATTTCTATTCCCATTCAGGAGATTAAACCCGGGAAAACTAATCGGGATTTCAATACTTATTGTTCTAATAGGATTTGTTCTGAACTTCAAGGATGCTAAAATTGCAAAAAGAGAACAAATACAATATTTTGAAGCGGTTGAGTTAATCAACAAAGAGGAGAAACTTCCTTATGAAACTATGATGGGTTATTACAGTTGGATTGAAAAATATGCTACAATGAAACCTACTTCGGAGATTCTGGAAAGCAGGATTGAAAAGATGCAAAGTGGTTACAGAGCTGCATTCAATGAATTGAAGTTAAGCTCAAGATTTTATGAATCAGATTTTCATTATCGTCACAATTACATCGATATTCTAAGTATGATGCTGTTGGGTATTGCACTTTTCAAACTAAGAATTCTACATGCTGAGAAATCGTATCAATTCTACTTATTTATGATCCTCTTTGGATATGGCATTGGTATTCCAATAAATTATTTTGAAACGACAACATTTATTAATAATAACTTTGCTCTTATTAGTTATTATGATCTTCTCAGAACGTATGATATGGGAAGAATTCCAACTATGATGGGACATATTGGAATAATTATGATTTTCTGTAAGTCAGGTATTATATTATTTCTGAAAAGATCTCTGGCAGCCGTAGGGAGGATGGCTCTTACTAACTATATCATGCATACGATAATTGCTACTATTATCTTTGTTGGCTTTTCGCAATATGGAAAATGGCAACGTTATGAATTATATTATCTGGTAGCCCTAATCTGGATTTTTCAACTTATTGCCAGTCCAATCTGGCTAAAATATTTCCGCTTTGGTCCTGTTGAATGGTTATGGAGGAGTTTGAGTTATATGAAGTGGCAGAAGTTTCTAAAAGATTAAGCGGTTAGATCTTCAATAATTAAATGATTGGTTTCATATATAAAATAGTAAAGACGCAGGACCATGCGTCTCTTCATACTGTCATATCACTTCTTCCCTTCCTCACTATTTTCCAAGCCAAAATTAGCTCTAATCTCTCCTAGATAAGTGTGTAACGCCTTAGTATCACGCGCCTTAATCAACTTTACCAAATTTGCAAGACTTTCACTCGTCTTTTCTATTTGCTCAAGGCTTTGTGGATTTAGAAGTATTTCTGATAGAAGATAATCATCTTCACTAAGAAGACCTTTGGCTATCTCAAGATGCTTACGAAAAGTTGTTCCGGGAGCAACTTGTTCCTTCATACATGAAGCAAATACAAGAGTTGAAGAAAATGGAACAGATAAGGAATAGGCAATGGTTTTATCATGCTGCTCAAACGAAAAATCATGGATTTTCAATTTTAGACTGCTATAGAATTTTCTAAAGAATTCTTTACCTTCCTCATCAGATTCCTCAATAATTATAGCACTTTCCTCACTCAGATCTTTTACATTCGCAAAAGTAGGTCCAAACATTGGATGAGTGGAGACAAATCGTTTGCCAGCTTTTTTATAAAAATCTGCCAGCCCATTTTTTACTGAGGTCAAATCGGCAAGTATTACATTCTTTGGCAAATGAGGAATTAATTCCTCAAAAACCTTAACTGTATTCTCAAGACTCACTGCATTAATTAAGATATCTGGGTCGAATTCAAACAATTCCTCGAGATATAAAAACTTTCTGGAATTGAAAAAGTATTTCAATTTATTACGATCAGCATCATAAATGCCTACTTCATAATCCAGACAAAGTGATTCAACTAACCAAGAGCCCATATTCCCGGCTCCAACTACTGCAATTCTCATTTTATTCATCTTCCTGTAAATATATACGTTTAATTTTTCCTTCCATCATCATTAAATCTGCCAACACAATAGCTACAGCACCCTCAACAACCGGAGGAACTCTCAAAGCAATACATTTATCGTGTCTGCCTTCAACAACTAATTCCTCAATTTCCTCAGTCTTAATATTAAGTGTATTCTGTGGTTGCGAAGTACTGCTCGCTGGCTTTACGGCAACTCTGAAAACAATATCATTACCATTGGATAGTCCTCCGTTGATACCTCCAGCATTATTTGTTTCGGTAGTTCCATCCATATTAATAATATTATCATTATGCTCACTACCTTTCATCCTTGCAGCTTGAAAACCTGAGCCAAATTCGATAGCTTTAATCGCCGGTATTGAAAATATTATATGACTTATTAATGACTCCACAGAATCAAAAAATGGCTCTCCAAGTCCAACAGGTACCTTTGATACCCTGCATTCTACAATCCCTCCAATAGATTCATTTTCCTCAATAGCTCTATCCACAGCACTTTCAACATCGGTCATCCCTCCTACTTCAACTAGTTTTGCACTGATGTGTATCTCTCCTAAAAGTCTTTTTGCTATTACACCGGCTGTTACCAGCCCAAGAGTAAGTCTCCCTGAAAAGTGTCCGCTACCACGATAATCTTCAAATCCCCCAAACTTGTGGGTCGCAACAAAGTCTGCATGTCCGGGTCTTGGCAAATCACGAAGCTCTAAATAATCGACTGATCGAGTATTGATATTCTCAAACTGAATATTAATTGGAGCACCAGTAGTAGTATTATTGAAGATTCCACTCATAAAATGTGGAATATCAAATTCAATTCGTGGCGTTGTACCCTTTGCTCCGCTTCTTCTTCTTCTAAGATCTGTTTCAAAATCTTTTTCAGCTAAGAATAATCCTGCAGGACAACCATCGATAAGAACTCCAACAGAATTACCATGTGATTCTCCATAAATAGATACCCTGAATAATCGACCAAATGAATTCATATTATTCTATTTTCATTATTTTAAACAATTCCTTCATTTCTTTAACTGTAAGCTGACCAGGAGCCGTGGCTAATTCCTTACTTGCAGCTGCAAAAGTAAATTCTGCGCCCAATATTGGTGCTGCAACTCGCGTAAGCATCCCCTTTTCACCCATTCCAAGAATAAGTTTCTTACCCTGTCTTCGGTATAATTTAATCAAATTTACTGTATCTTCATCTGAGTTAACCATACATGCAATTTTCGCAATATCTGCTCCTAAATTAATGCAATTTTTGAGTATACCTCTAAGTTCATCAGAATCGGGAGTTCTTTCATAATTATGATATGAAATAATAAGCTGAGTGTCTTTTTCAGTCATTTCATTTTTTAACCAATCTAAAAACTCATCCACCGACTCTAGTTCTAAATCCAAATACTCAATCCCGAGACTCAAAGCCAATAAAAACAAGGATTTTCTGTCGACAATATTTTCCTTATCTTCTCTACAAGTAAAAACAACTTTTGCAGATGATTTGATCAATTGTGAATACTCTTGTTCAGAAAAATTTAATAGATCCGCTCGAATCTCAATCATTTCAGATTCAACAGCAATCTTCATAGCCTCATTAAAACTGATATGTCCAAGGCTAACACAGATCATTCAAAATCTTTTTTAAATCAGCTAACTTCAGTTTATGTACAATTGCCTTTCCTTCAGCTTCCAGAAGAATAAACTGAAGAATATCTCCAGCCTTTTTCTTATCCTTAAGCATTGTCTCAGCCATATTATTCGGATCAAGATCTGCCTTTACAGGAAGACCTGTTTTCTCCAAAATAAGAGTGAGTTTATCCACAACATTCGAATGAATTAATCCAAGACTTGCAGACATCCGGGTAGCTAATATCATTCCAAGGCTAACTGATTGTCCGTGACTTAGCCCATGAAGTTTTTCAATTGCATGTGCAAAAGTATGACCGAAATTCAATATCTTCCTTTCTCCAAGTTCTCTTTCATCAGATTGAACAATATTTACCTTCACCTTAATCGATTCATAAACAATCTTCTTAAGAACTTCCCTATCCTGATTAAAAGCTGCTTCAATATTGTCTTCTAAAAAATCTGAGATTTCCGGATTCTTTATAAAACCATATTTGATGATTTCCGCAAAACCATCTGTAAACTCAACAAGAGGAAGTGATTTCAAAGTATCTATGTCGCATATGACAAATTCAGGCTGGCGTATTACACCCAAAAGATTCTTGTATCCTTCAAAGTTAATACCATTCTTCCCTCCAATCGATGCGTCAACTTGTCCAAGCAATGTAGTAGAAACAAATCCAAATGCTATTCCTCTAAAATATGTAGATGCAACAAATCCGGCTAAATCTGTCGTAACACCACCCCCAATACCAACGATTCTCCAACTTCTGTCAACACCTATTTCGAGCAATTTTGCAAAAATCCTGGAATAATTCTCAATGCTTTTACTCTTTTCTCCTTCAGGAATAGTTATATGCTTAAAGCCCTCAAGCTTATTATTATGAAAATTAAGGACATTCTCATCTACCAGCAAAATTGTCATGGAAGGATCAACTATGTTTTTCAGATTCTCCATGCTTTCTGAAACATGGATTCTGGATAAACCAGAGCTGGTATTGAGTTCTAAATTAAGCATCTTTACTTTTATCGTCAGTATTCATAATTACAGTCTGACGGTTAATAGATTCCTGATGAATTGACCTAAATACTTTTAATATAAATTCTTCACTTAATCCTTTCTTAACACCAAGATTTAAGCGCTTTTTGAGCAGGTCATCCCAACGTTTCGATTGTAGAATTGTAAGATTATTTTCTTTTTTATGCGATCCAATTTCTCCTGCAACTTGCATCCTTTTTTCAAACAAGTTTATCAATTTGTCATCCAATTTATCAATTTGCTCTCTTAATTCAGCCAAATTAAGCTCAACCTCAGGGTCACCATCTGATTCACGTAATATTAATCGATCGAGTAATTCCTTAAGTGCATCTGGTGTAAGCTGCTGAGATGCATCGCTCAATGCTTTATCGGGATTTATATGACTTTCTATAATTAATCCATCAAAGTTAAGGTCCATCGCTTTTTGAGAAACATCATAAAGTAATTGTCTGTTTCCACAGATATGACTTGGATCTGTAATTATTGGCAAATCGGGTATTCTCCTTCTTAATTCAATAGGAATTTGCCATTGAGGCTCATTTCTAAACAGAGTTTTATCATAAGTTGAAAATCCCCTATGAATTGCTGCAAGCTTGGTAATACCTGCATTATTTATTCTTTCGAGAGCCCCTATCCATAATTCAACATCAGGATTAACCGGATTTTTTACCAAAACTGGAATATCAACTCCTCTAAGTGCATCAGCAATATCCTGAACAGCAAAAGGATTGGCAGAAGTTCTTGCACCAATCCATATAATATCAACTCCATTTTTAAGAGCTTCGTATACATGCTTTACATTTGCCACCTCAGTCGAGGTCAACATACCTGTTTCTTCCTTAACTCGTCTCATCCATTTTAAGCCTTCGCTTCCCACACCTTCAAAGGCATTTGGTCGTGTTCTTGGCTTCCAGATACCAGCTCTGAATATTTTCACTCCATTTGCACTGAGAGCTTTAGCTGTTAGCATCACTTGCTCTTCTGATTCTGCTGAACAAGGTCCGGCAATTATTAACGGACGAGTTATACACTCACCACACCATGAGAAATTCTCAAGTTTCAAATCTA
This sequence comes from Bacteroidales bacterium, assembly GCA_023135955.1. Taxonomy (GTDB): domain Bacteria; phylum Bacteroidota; class Bacteroidia; order Bacteroidales; genus JAGLSB01. The sequence continues at coordinate 6,933 of JAGLSB010000630.1, forward strand.
TCCCCATTTTTATTCAATTATTGATTTACCTTTAGTATAAATACCTAATATTTCTAATTCGCTTGTAAAAGGACTAATAGCATCTAGAGCCTTTTTATGATAGTTGTAATCATCAAACATAAGATCTACATAAAACTGATATTCCCATTCCTTACCAACGATAGGCATGGATTGAATTTTTGTTAAATTCTGATCATAATATGATAGTATCGACAACACTTTTGTCAGCGAGCCTGATTTATGTGAAAGAGCAAATTGAATAGATGTTTTATTTACTCCTTCAAGTGAAATTACTTCCCCGTTTAACTCCTTTAAAATAAGAAAACGAGTATAATTCATTTTATTTGTCTCAATACTATCAGCCAAAATTTCAAGTTGGAATTTTTCTGCCGCCTGATTACTGGCAATCGCTCCTATACCGCTTAACTTTTTATCCTGAATTTCTTTTGCACTCAGGGCTGTATCTAATGACTCAATTAACCTTATGTCAGGATATCTGTCAAAAAAGGCCTGGCATTGAAGTATAGCCATTGGGTGAGAATATACTTCATGAATATCTTCAATCTTTTGGTCAGGGAGAGCAACCAGATTTTGTTTGATCCGGATATATATCTCACCAATAATCTTCATGTCAGAACCTTTTATAAGGTTATAATTAGGTAAGATACTACCTGCTAAACTGTTTTCAATAGCCATAATCCCATAATCAACTTGCCGCTTTTTCAAAGACTTCATCATATCCCGAAAAGTATCGCGAGGCATTATCTCTATTTCCTCGTTTTCAAAATAATGATGAGCAGCGATTTCATGAAAAGCCCCATAGCCTCCCTGAATAGCAATTTTTTTTATGGATTTATCTTGTTTTGCCATTTTTTTAATCTAAAAAAGGCCCCAAATTATTTCCGGGACCTTTATTTTTATTATCTAAAAAACGTAATCATCCCGATTCTATCTTCCAAAGAAATAAAAATAGTAGAACAGATATGATACATTAATATTTAGCATTATAATTTTTCCTGATTATTTTCAGCAAAATAAACCATTCTACTTATTATTTGCAAGTAATTTGAATAGAAATATTTTGAATTGAAATCTTTATTTCTACTTTATTTAATTCTTTATAAAATATCTATTAGAATAATATGTGCGTAAGTTACTATTTTTAAGCCCTATAGGCCAATTCTATAAATAAATATATTAAAACTCGTCGAAATTGTATCAAAAGAAATGATGACAAATAAAGTTGAGAAAAATCTCTAAATTCGTCCTGATGACAAAAAAAGAACGATACAAAAAAGTAATCGCCTGGTTTGAAAAGAATATGTCTGTGGCAGAGACCGAGTTAGATTATACAAATCCTTACGAATTATTAGTTGCAGTAATCCTTTCCGCTCAATGTACCGATAAACGCGTTAATATCATTGGTCCGGCATTCTTCGAACGATTTCCTGAGGCAGAAACTCTGGCAGAATCGAGTGTAGAAGAAATATTCGAATTCATAAAATCATGTTCTTACCCTAACAATAAAGCGAAGCATTTGCAGGGAATGGCAAGAATGTTAGTTACGGAATTTAATTCTGTTGTACCTTCCGACATCGATGAATTGCAAAAGTTGCCAGGTGTGGGAAGAAAAACTGCTAATGTAATTGCATCTGTCATTTTCAATAAACCCACAATGGCTGTGGATACACATGTGTTCAGGATTTCTAACAGGATTGGGTTAACTACTAATTCCAAAACTCCACTTAAAACTGAGATGCAACTCATTAAAAACATTCCTGAGTCTTTGATTCCAAAGGCACATCATTGGCTTATACTTCACGGGCGCTATGTTTGCAAGGCCAGAAAACCGCGCTGTGAAGATTGCGGACTGCGACCTTATTGTAAATTTTATCAATCTAAATAATTTCTAAAATATACATTTGATACAACTTATTGTATTCTTATTCAAAATCTATACAATATTAGACAGGTATACTTATAATCTATAGGGGATCTATATTTACTGAGATTTGTCGGAGGAAAGTATTTATTACACTAATTATTATATTTGTATGAAATAGAAAAAATCAGGAATTAATAAGGACTACAATTATTATAATATTAATTCAGGCTAATTAAGTCTTTATATATAATATATAGCTCAGATGGATGTAATTTATCTCGATTATAATGCAACAACTCCTATTGATCCTGAAGTTGCAGATTTCATGATCCCTTTTTTGAAAGGAAAATTCGGGAACCCTTCATCAATACATGAATATGGTATTGAATCCAGAAAAGAAATCGAATTTGCACGTATCCAAGTAGCAAAGCTACTCAATTGCAAACCATTTGAAGTAATTTTTACAAGCGGAGGAACAGAAAGTAATAATCTTGCCATTAGAGGTGGAGCATATTCGATGAGAGATTTAGGGAATCATATCATTACTTCAAAAATCGAACACCCGGCAATCCTTGAAGTTTGTAAACAGCTTGAAAAAGAAGGATTTTCAGTCACCTACCTTGATGTTGACGGCAAGGGAAAAGTAAATCCTCTCGACTTAAAAAAAGCGATTCGCGATTCAACCATCCTTGTAACGATTATGCAGGCTAATAACGAGGTTGGTAGTATTCAACCAATACTTGAGATTTCGAATATTATTGCAGGTAAGAACATACTTTTCCATACAGATGCTGCCCAAGCCATTGGTAAAATTTCTGCAGACGTTAAACTGCTCGGTGTTGATTTGCTATCAATTGCAGGACATAAGTTTTATGGGCCTAAAGGAATTGGGGCTCTATTTATAAAAGATGGCGTACATCTTGTTAAGCAAATGTATGGCGCCGATCATGAACAGAATATACGTCCGGGTACTGAAAACGTACTCGAAATTGCTGGTTTAGGCAAAGCTGCAGAAATTGCATTGAGAGATATGAAAATCAATGCACTGACTATGAAGAAAACACGGGATTTGCTATATGATAGTATAATCCACGAGATCCCTAGAGTTAAAATAAACGGCGATCTTGATTACTGTTTGCCTAATACACTTAGTCTTAGCTTCCCTGGCTTGGATGTTTCATTATTATTCTCAGAAATGAGAGAAATTGCTGCTTCTGCAGGTGCAGCATGTCACACCGATAAGATTGATATTTCGCATGTTCTTGAAGCAATGAAAGTTCCACAGGAATACGCAATGGGCACAGTACGTTTATCGACCGGGAAGCATAGCACTGAGGAAGAAATAAGAAAAGCAGCTTCCATTCTAATCAAAAAGGTGAAGCAACTAACAACTTCTGGTTTTGATGATATTCAATTAAATTTACAATCAGAAGAAGTCAAGCTTACTCAATATACACATGGTTTAGGTTGTGCCTGTAAAATTTCTCCAAAAATTCTGGAGGAAGTATTGAAAGACCTTCCCATTCCGATAAATTCAAATATCATTTTGGGACCCGAAACATCAGATGATGCATCAGTATACAAGATCAACGATGAGACAGCAATTGTTCAAAGTGTCGACTTTTTCACACCAGTAGTTGATGACCCATTCGAATTTGGAAGTATAGCTGCAGCCAATGCGCTAAGCGATATTTATGCTATGGGTGCGAAACCACTTTTCGGTTTGAATATTGTAGGATTCCCACATCAACGGCTGCCTATTGAAGCATTAAAAAGTATTCTTCTCGGAGCCCAGGATGTATGCGATGAAGCAGGAATTCCCATTCTTGGTGGGCATACAATTGAAGACAATGAACCCAAGTTTGGTATGGTTATAAGTGGAGTGATCCATCCTAATAAAATTATTAAAAATCAAGGATCACAAGAAGGTGACATACTCTATCTAACAAAGCCAATAGGCACAGGGATTTTAAGTACGGCCTTAAAAAGAGGATTACTAAATGATTCTATTAAAGAAGAATTGTATCAAAACATGCGTAGGCTGAACAAAGGGTCTGCAGAATTAATGATGGATCACGAACCTTCAGCTTGCACTGATGTTACAGGATTCGGATTACTTGGCCATCTGAAAGAATTATGTGAAGCCTCAAATATAAGTGCTGAAATAAATTATAAAGAAGTTCCTCTTTTACCAATGGTTGAAGAATTCGTTAATCAAGGCATTATTCCTGGAGGAACTGAAAATAATCTTCGCTACCTTGAGGAGTATATCCATTTTGATCCTAAGATTTTAAAATATCAAAAAACAATATTGTGTGATGCTCAAACTTCAGGAGGATTATTAATTTCTATTCCTGAATCTCAGGCAAAAGATTTTGAATCAAATTTCAACAGACAAGGTGAAATGATCAGGAGTATTGGGAGAATAATTCCAAAAGTTCACCCAGTTATTAGTATTAAAACTTAATCCGGTCTTCTTTTTGTCTTTATTAATTTTCTATTGGCCATTTATTAAATTTTATAATTGCTATATCAATCATATTAGGTAATTGCAAGTTTTGTTTTTATAAAAAAAGTGTTAATTTTACTACAGCTATAAAATCATTTCCTATTAGTATATTAAAACAAGATATCTATGAACAGCAAAATCTTGGATAACCTAAAAAATTTCATCCTGCTATTTGCATTCCTGGGATTTCTACTAGGAGGATGTTCTTCTGATAAAAATACAGATGACCAAAATAATGAGAGTGATTTGACCGAGGGTTTCAGTACTGAACTAGATGATGATTTAGTAGAAAAAATTAATACCGCAAAAAGGATATTCTACTCTCTTCCTTCCCCATTAGAAACAGCTATGCTTATAAAAAACGCTGGTGCTGATTATGATGAAAATTTGCTGAACTCCATTTCCAATGCTGATAATTACAATACCAATATGGAAATGGCACTTAACCTTGGAATATATTCTACCGACCTTAGTTACGCTAGTTTGTTTGACCAAACTCAGGCTACATTAAACTATATTAATGCAGCAAAGAAAATGGCGGACGGACTCGAAATTCTTGACGCAATTGATGAAACTATCATAAACAGGCTGGAAGAAAACATAAATAATAGGGATATCATTATTGACATTATATCTGAAACCTTGATGAACTCTAGTTCATTTCTAGAGGATAGAGGTTTACGATCTACTTCTGCAATTATACTAGTTGGAGGTTGGGTTGAAGGGCTTCATCTTGCAACCAATCTAGTTGACGAAGGTAGCGACCTTTTAACTAACAAATTAGTTGAAAGAATTGTAGATCAAAAACTTTCTCTAGGTATTGTTCTGAACCTTCTTGAAAACAATCAGGAAAGTGTTGAAATTCAATCTTTACTTGTAGATGTAAATGCTCTTAAAACTATTTATGATAAGATCAGTATTGATCAAGGTGAGATTAGTGCTGTTGAAGATCCCAAAACAAATGTTACTACCTTAAAATCGGAAACGACTATTTTAATTACTCCGGAAATTTTTAGAGAATTGTCTGAAAAAGTTAGTGAACTTAGAACAAAATATATTTCATAAATGCTTAATATATTTATTATGAAAAGAAATTTTTTTGTCAGTCTGATATTGTTAAGTTTCGCATTGATTCCTTTTAAGGCTAATGCACAATGTAAACAATTTGCGAAAAATACATGCAAGGTAGGTTTATCTCCATACCAGCATGATGGGAATTATCATGCTGCAGTCCTTCTTGAAGGTGAAGAGGCGGAATTGTACAAAACATTTTATTCAGACACCGATTATAGAATTGGTGTCTGCGGAGCAAATAACCTTGGAGATATTGAATTTAGTATTGAAGATGGAAACGGCAAAGTGCTGTATAATAATAAATATAACGAATATGAATGGAAATGGGATTTCCTTCTGGAATCTAGTCAGCAATTAAAGATAATTATTAAAGTTCCTGTTACAGATGGATTAGCAGATGAACCTATGGAAGGTTGCGTTTCCATTTTGTTTGGATTTAAAGATAAATAATCGAAAATAAAATCTTGTTAAGCCTATGGATTATCATAGGCTTTTTTTTTCTACTGTTGAATTGATAATTTAAAACTATTCTTATGAAATTTCATGGATTTATAATAGTACTCAGCCTTGGTTTTTTTATTAGCCCAGCAGGACCGCGTTCCTGTGATGATGTTTTAGATACTGCAATTGCTGTTGCAATGGGTACAGATTCAGGACCCAAAGCTCTTTCAAATACGGAAATAATTAATGGTCTAAAAACTGCTCTGAATGTTGGTACGGATTCATCAGTTTCCACAACCTCGGCTATAAATGGATTTTACAAAGACGAAGCCATTAAAATCCTCCTTCCACCAGAAGCTAAAATATTATATGATAATAAAGATAAAGCCTTATTGAAGACGCTGAAGTTGGATCAAAAAATTGAAGAAGCTATTATGGCACTAAACAGAGCAGCTGAAGATGCTGCAAAAGAAGCTGGCCCAATTTTTAAGGATGCCATCCTGAATATGTCAATAAGTGATGGAATGAGTATACTAAAAGGAAAAAATCCTCTTATCTCTCAATCCAATGCTGAATTTGATTCTTCTGCTGCTACATCTTACCTCCAGTCTGCCACTAGAGATAAATTACGTGATGCCTTTGCTCCAAAAGTAAATACCAGTCTCGATAAAGTATTAGTGGGAAATTACTCTCCTAATCAGATCTGGAATTCGCTAAGCACAAACTACAATACTGTGGCAGATAAATCGTTTGGCATGGTCGAACCCATGAATAATACCAATTTAGGTGCCTATGTAACAGAAAAAGCATTAGATGGATTATTTCTTAAAGTAGCCGAAGAAGAAATTAAAATCCGTCGCGACCCATGGGCCTGGGCTAAAACCTCGGTAGGGAATATATTATCGAGAGTCTTTGGGGGGTAAAAAGGTTTGGGGTTTGGGGTTTTGGGTTAACTGCAATAACTTGAAACATAAAACGGCGACTCAAAGGAGCTAAACTTTAAACCTGAAGCCAGCACATCAGCACATCAGCACACTATCTCCTATTTAATTTTCGACTGCAAATATTTCCCGGTATAAGATTTCTTGCATTTAACAAGCGATTCAGGGGTGCCTTCAAAAACAATTTCACCACCCAGATCTCCTCCTTCAGGTCCAATATCTATGACCCAATCGGCTGCCTTAATTATTTCAAGATTATGCTCAATAATCAGGATAGAATGTCCTTTCTTAATGAGTTCATTAAATGCATCTAACAATTTATTTATATCATGAAAATGAAGGCCTGTAGTAGGTTCATCAAAAATAAAATAAACCGATTCTGAACTTCCCTCTTTTGAAAGAAAAAATGCAAGTTTTACTCTCTGACTCTCACCGCCACTTAGTGTACTTGATGATTGACCTAGTTTAACATAACCCAATCCTACACTCTGAAGAGGCTGAAGTTTATTCACAATACGCTTTTCAACTCTCCCATCGGAAAAAGAGAAAAACTCGATTGCCTCATTTACAGTCATTTCCAATATATCAAAGATATTTTTTGAGTGATAATTAACTTCCAGAATATCATCTTTGAACCGCCTTCCATGACAGCTTTCACAAGGGAGGTAAACATCGGCCATAAACTGCATTTCAACCTTTATGGTACCCTCACCAAGACATTCTTCACAACGACCACCATCAACATTAAAAGAGAAATGACTAGGTTTAAACCCAGATTGAACAGATGATTGCTGCGCTGAAAATAGTTTTCGAATTTCATCAAAAGCTTTTAAGTAAGTAACTGGATTTGACCTTGAAGACTTTCCAATTGGATTCTGGTCAACAAATTCAACCTGTTTAAGTCTGTGAATGTCTCCCTGAATCTTGTCGAATTGGCCTAACTTTCCTCCACTACCGTTTAATTTGCGGTTTAAAGCAGAAAACAAGATGTTGCTCACCAGGGAAGTTTTACCGCTGCCGCTAACACCGGTTACAACAGTAATAGTATTTAATGGAAATTTAACCGATATATTTTTCAAGTTATTTTCGCGTGCTCCAATTATCTCAATATAATCATTCCAGTTCCTGCGAAATGCAGGCAATGGAATCACTAACTCTTCGCGTAAGTATTTTGAAGTAAGACTATCTTTTGATTTATGAAGTTTCTCCGGACTACCTTCAAAAACAATCTCTCCTCCATGGCGTCCGGCACCTGGCCCAATATCAATTATTGTATCAGCAGACCTGATTATCTCCTCGTCGTGCTCCACGACCACGAGTGTGTTTCCAACATCCCTTAGTTCATTTAGTACACGAATTAATAGTTTTGTATCCCTCGAGTGCAGACCAATACTAGGTTCATCAAGAATATATAGGGAACCAACAAGGCTACTTCCCAATGAAGTCGCCAGATTTATTCGCTGAGACTCACCTCCAGACAGGCTCGATGATAACCGATTCAGACTCAGATATCCTAAACCTACATTTTTAAGAAAAGTAACCCTGTTTTTTATTTCAACTAAAAGACGACCGGCAATTTCCTCTTCATGTTTATTTATTTTAAGATTCTCAAAATGGTCGTGCAATACACTTATTGGAAGTTTTACAAGATCTGTAATAGGAACTTTATTAATAGTCACCCAAGTTGCTTCTTTCCGCAAACGGGCACCATTACACTCATAGCAGATTGTTTTTCCGCGATATCGGGAAAGCATTACTCTATTTTGAATCTTATACTTCTTAGCTTCAAGCATTTTAAAAAACTTATTCAATCCCTTAAAATGACTGTTACCTGTCCAGAGTAACTTCCGTTCGGCATCAGTTAGATCATTAATAGCTTTATGAATAGGAAAATCAAATTTATCTGCATTCTGAATTAATTTGTCCTTCCACTTCGACATCTTTTCGCCTTTCCAGCAAACAATTGCCTCTTCGTAAATAGAAAGGGATTTAATAGGGATAACAAGATCTTCATCTATTCCGATAATTCTCCCGTAACCCTCACAAACAGGACAGGCCCCAACAGGATTATTAAAGCTAAATAAATGCTCTGAAGGTAAATCGAATAGAATATCATCCATTTCAAAACGATCTGAGAATTCAATACTATCATCATCCTCCATCGATTTAATATTGCAAATACCTTTTCCAATATTGAAAGCAGTTTGAATAGAATCTGCATAGCGTGAAAGTGAATCATCATCATTATTGATGATTATCCTGTCTATTACCAGATTCTGCCCTGGAGTTCGATCTACAATCTGTTTATCCTCCAGAATATCCTCAATGTTATAAACTTCGTTGTCAATTTCAATTCTAGTAATGCCTTGCTTAAGATAAACCTCAAGCTGGTATTCAACTTCAGCACCATCGCAACATAGGAAATGAGTCATTATCAGAAATTTTGCACCCTTTTTCTTGGTTTTAAGATGATTCACAACGTTTGTAACTGTGTGTCTTTTAACTTCTTTACCACTAACAGGTGAAAATGTTCTCCCTATTCTGGCGTATAATAATTTCAGATAATCATAAATCTCGGTAGATGTCCCTACGGTTGATCTGGGATTTCGTGAGTTAACTTTTTGCTCTATTGCAATGGCTGGTGGTATTCCGTGAATATATTCCACTGCTGGCTTATCGATTCTGCCAAGAAACTGTCTGGCATATGATGATAAACTTTCAACATACCTTCTTTGCCCCTCAGCATAAAGAGTATCAAAGGCCAATGATGATTTACCTGAACCAGATAATCCGGTTACAACAATTAGTTCATCTCTGGGAATTTTAAGATCAATATTTTTCAGATTATGGACCTCTGCCCCTTTAATTTCAATAAAATTAAGGTCTTCCCCGCTCGACTCTGGCATAAATTTTGTTTATTTAATAAATATTTAACAATTATTAACGGTTTGTAAAAATAATAATTTTTGCAGAAAGAATATTTTAAACTATTTTCGCTTTCGTTAATATTTTATTTACTTACCTAAAACCGGAGGATAGCCTATAGATTTACTTTTACACTGATAATAATCCAAACAAAGGAGGATATTTTGAAAGTAATAGTAAAAACCGATTTCGAATTGGTTGAGGAATTTATTAAAGGCAATCCGGTTAGCATTGAACTTCTCATTAATAGACATAAATCTAAGGTATTTACCTATATTATTCTAATAGTAAAAAAAGAGCAATTAGCTGAGGACATTTTCCAGGACACCTTTATTAAAGTAATTAATTCCCTCAAAGCAGGAAAATACAAGGATAATGGAAGATTCCTTTCCTGGGTAATTAGAATTGCGCATAACCTGACTATTGACCACTTCCGAAAAGAAAAGCAATTAAACACTATTTCCAACGATAATTACGAAACTGATCTTTTCAATTCAAAAAAGATGTCAGATAAAAATATTGAAGATAATCTGATTCAGAGTCAGATTGAAAACGATATTCGAAAACTAATAGACAAACTACCTGAAGATCAGAAAGAAGTAATTCTATTAAGACATTACGGAGAGCTCAGTTTTAAAGAAATTGCCCAACAAACAGATGTCAGTATTAATACTGCACTTGGCCGAATGAGATACGCCTTGATAAATCTTCGTAAGCTTATTGAAAAATATGATATGAGCCTGACTGTGCGATGAGGTGAAGAGGTTGTGTGCTGATGTGCTGGTGTGCTAGTGTGGAAGTTCTGTTTGTTTAGTTTTGTAGAAAAAAACATAAATATTCGAGAAATTGAAGTTGTAATATTTGTACATCTTTCGGTTACATAAATAATATTTCTTAATAATTATGCAATAATATACTTTTCTTATCGTTTAAATTTTAACTAAAACCATAAGATTAATTGCCTATGATGAAAACCTCTACTCTATTCTTTTTTTACAATAACATAAACAAAGAAAACGAACTGTATGAAAGTAAGGAACTTACTGAACCCGGGAGTTTATTTTCAGAAGAGTTAAATCAAATATTTAATGGCATTGATTATTGTCCCAGAAAGGAAGTTCTTGAAGAAATTTTAGACAAAGTCTTGCACTGATTAAGAAAAACCGCTCAAATAAAGCGGTTTTTTTTATTCTAGTTATATTTTAAAATGTGTTAAATAATTATACCTGTTAGCCCAAATTACTCGTCTGAATTATCATGAATATTATATTTTGCTTTCCTCTCCTTCCATCTTTCCTTAGCATATTGTTGCAAATCAACTACCTTATCTCGTTCATCTACTATCTCAAGACCTAATATGGTTTCGATTATATCCTCCATAGTCACAATTCCATCCATTCCACCATATTCATCTACAATTAGAGCGATATGTTCTTTTTTATCTAGTAAAATTTCCCATACACTTATTAGTGTTTGAAATTCATGAACAACAATAATATCTCTTGAAATATCACGTAGTTTAAGCTTAGTCTTATTTAGAGCAAGGTTTTCAAGTACACTTTGACGAAAAACATAGCCTGTTATATTTTCATGGTTTTTTGAATAGACAGGAATACGGGAATAATGAAGAAACTCTTTCTTGACAAGAAAATCTTTAAGCGACATATTTTCATCTGCGACCGTAACAACGACCCTAGGCGTCATTATTTCTGAAACTTTAACCCTTCTGAGTCGCATTATGTTTTGAATGATTTTATTCTCCTTTTCTTCGAAAATCCCTTCTTCAGTACCTATATTAGCCATAGCTGATATTTCTTCCCTGCTTACAGTAAGTGAATCTTTGCTATTCGAAAATAACTTTGTGATATAACCTGTCATTATAACTAAAGGGTAGGTAATAATTACCATACCATTAATGATAATCCCGGATAATAAAGCCAATTTCCTCCAGTATCTGGCTCCAATAGTCTTTGGAATAATTTCTGAAAATATCAGGATTAATAGAGTGAGAATGGCTGAGATAATACCAAAATATAATTCGCCGAATATTTTTGTAGCTTGCGATCCAACACCAGCCGCTCCAATGGTATGTGCTACTGTATTCAAAGAAAGAATAGCTGATAATGGTCGATCAATATTTTCCTTTAAC